>JAGZEG010000011.1 GCA_018368455.1 Coriobacteriia bacterium | reverse complement strand
GCCGTCCCAGCGCAGGACACGCGAGCCCGTGTCGCGCTTTGCACCGCCGGTCGTGCCCACGAGCGTCGGTGTGATGGCAACGGCGTAGTACGGTGGCGTATCGATGGCGGCCATCGTCTCGGGGTCGCGGCCGAACGCGTCGGTGCCGCTGGCGACGCCCTCGTTGTAGGCGTCAATCGTAGCCTTGAGCGCCTCGGGGTCGCGGCCGAGGGCCTCGGCAAGCTCCTCGATCGTGTCGGCCTTCGTGATCCAGCCCTTCTCGATCTCGACGGAGTTGTCGTCGGACCACGTGTAGCCGAGCGTCGTGATGGGCCAGGACAGCCACATCGTGACGATGGGGCCGGCCGTGCGCGTCTTCTCGTCAAAGATGAGGTCGACGGGCAGGGCGCGGTCGTGCGGCAGGTCAACGTAGTGGCCGTACTGCTTGTACTTCATGTGCTGGCGGTGGTACGAGCCGGCCTCGTTGTAGAAGCGCTGCGTCTCGGCGTCAACCTCGATCCACGAGCCGGCAGCCATCGTGAAGTTGCGCATGAACGTGCTCTCGTAGTCCGGTACCTTGATGCCCAGCCAGAAACCGCCGGACTGCGTCTGGTTGCGCATGTGCCAGATCTCGGCGCCCAGGCCCATGAGTACCTGGATGGCGTCGCCGGTGTTGCCCGGCGTGCCGCCGGTGTACACCATGTCCATGCCGTGGAAGTCGCGCTGCATCTGCAGGTTGTTCTCGTAGCCGCCGCAGGCGAGTACGACGCCCTTCTCGGCCTTGATCTTCTTCTCAGTGCCCTTGTCATCGACAAGGATGCCGACGACGCGGCCGTCCTCGTCGATGATGACGTTCTTGAACGCGACCTCGTACTGCACCTCGATGTTGGGGCGTGCTTCGCAGGCGAGGTGGAAGCCGCGCCACACGCCACCGTACTCGAACGTCGTGCCGGCAGCGCGCACGTGGCCCGAGCAGCCGGAGAAGCTGGAGCCGTCGAGGTCGGGGAACTCGGTCACGAGCTTGCCCCAAATGAGGGGGCCGCCGCCAACGTAGCCGATCTCGTAGTCGACCGGCGAGACCGTTCCCTGGATCCAGCCCGTCTGCGTCGCGAACTCGTTGCACAGCCAGTCGAGGTACTCCTCGGGGATGGGGTTCGGCTCAAAGCACGCCGCCATGTAGCGCTTGAACGTGTCGATGTCATCGGGGTTCGGGCAGATGACCGTCTGGCCAGACGCGATGGAGTTGCCGCCGGCCTGGGCCTCGTCAAGCTTCTCGATGACGAGGATCTTGGCGTCGGGATCGATGTCGCTTGCCTCGAGGGCAGCGGCCTCGCCGGCCAGGCCATAGCCGACAACGAGGAAGTCGACCGTCGTGTCAAAGCCGGCGTCTCCGGCCTCGGATGCCATGACAACCGGCGGAATAGCCGCAAAGCCCAGGGCGGCGGTCCCCAGCGCCGCCCCCTTGATGAGATTCCTACGGGTGCATGTGGTAGCCATACGTGTGCCTCCTTACGCATATCGGCGCGCCCCCTTGACGCGCCAGCTGATCTCATCATGGAGGGCGCCACACAAAAGGGATAGGTGCATTTTGCACCCCAGCAAACCCGCAGGTAGAGGCGTCAAGCTGCCAGGCAATCCAGACGGCTAACCGATATTTGGTGATGACGTGGAGGCATTGACAAGGTTCGGTTCCGTGCATAAGTGCCCCAGACGGCCACCATACCGAGCTTCTGGTGACCCCGCCCTATCGGGAAAAGATAACCTCGCCGATAGAACTGCCATCGCTGAACGTGTGAGTCTCGACATGGCTCACCCTACCGTCGGCAGCCACCTCGTAGCGATTGAATCCCCAGGCCCGCGTGAAGCCGACGCCGGAGCGGCCATAGAGGTTATCACCTTGGAATGACAGCCCGTCGGCCGTGTAATACGGGATGCCGTGCACAAAGCCGCGCGCCTGATGGTGCGTGTGACCCGTGAGGATCGTGCGCACGCCATGCGCGGCCAGACAGTCCCACAGCGCGTCGGGAGCGTCGACAGCCGGCGTGGCGAACTGGCCCGGGTCGAGGTGATGGTGCGTCGCCAGCACGATGGGCGTCCCCTTCGGCAGTTTCGAAAGAACGCCGTCGAGCGCTTCGACACGCCCGTCATCCACGAACCCGTCCGCATAACCAAAGCGCGCGGAGTCAAACGTCACGAACGCCACGCCGCCCACGACCTCGACCTGCGGAGCAAACGGCAACTCGGATGCCGGAACCACCTGGCCATACCAGCCTGCGCGCAGGGCGGCAACGTGGTCGTGGTTGCCTGGCGTCACGAGCACGGGCGTGCCCACCGCCCCCGCGTCGGCAAGTGCGGCGTCAAAAGAGCGGCGCAGCGCCCGGTAGTCGCCCTCGTCACCGTCATCAGTGAGGTCACCGGTAAGCACGATGAGGTCTACTCCCCCTGCGCACCCCCTCGACAGCGCTTCGCTCAGCGCACCGGTTATGTCGCCCATCGCGCAGAGCATGCGGTCGTATGCCGAGGCGTTCGCTGCGTCAGCGCCGCCGCGTCCCTCGTATGAGCGCAGAAAGTGCGTATCGGAGATGTGAAGCACGCGTACCATGAGAAGACCTCCCCTGTCGGGCATGCAAAGCAGAGACGGCCCCGAGCCTGCACCTGTGCGCAGATTCGGGGCCGTCTTGGACAAATCTCCCGCACAGACAAGCACGAGGAAGGCAAAGGCGGGGCACTAAGAAGCCCAAACCCCGGCGTCCAGAGACGCTACTTCAGACGCTTGCGGATGGCCCCGCCCACGAAGTCGATGACGAACACGGCCACGATAACGGACAGCAGGATGATACTCACCGTCGCCCAGTTACGAGCCTGAATGGCAAAAATAAGCGGAGCACCGATGCCGCCTGCCCCGACGAGGCCCAGCGTCGCCGCCGAACGCACAGCGATCTCGAAGTGGTTGAGCGCGATGGAGCTCCAGATGGGCATCAGGTGTGGGATGCGCGCGAAGAACATGGCCTGCCAGAAGTTGCCGCCCACGGCACGCACGGCCTCGACCGGCTCGTCACTCATCGCCTCCATCTCCTCGCACCACAACTTGCCCAGCATGCCGATCTGGTGCACACCGATGGCGAGCACGCCGGCAAACGGGCCGGGCCCCACGACCTTCACGAAGATGATGGCGTAGATGAGCTCGGGAAACGCGCGCAGCACGTTGAGCACGAACTTGAACACGCGCGGCACGACAGGATGCTTCCACAGCACGTTGCTCGCAAGCAGCGTGACGGGGAACGCCAGCACGCACGCGATGGCCGTGCCGAGAAAAGCAATGCCGATCGTCAGCAGCAGCAGGCTGAAAACGTCCTCGCCACTGCCGTCGTAGAAGTACGCCCAGTCGGGCTGGGCTAGCCCCGCAAACACGCTGCCGGCAAGCGACGCCGAGAACGATCCGAGGCTCGAGTAGTCCAGGCCGGCCGCCGACCACACGACGATCGCCACAACGAGAACGGCGATGACGATGCGGCGGACGCGCTGGAGCAGAACGCTATGCCCACTCACTTGAGCCTCCTTCGAACCAGCTCGCTCAGAAAGTCGACGACGATGACGACGACGAGGATCATGAGGATGACGACGCTCACACGGTCATAGCGGAACAGGCCGAGCTGCGAGTTCAAGATGGTGCCGATACCGCCGGCGCCCACGTAACCAAGCACGGTCGACGCGCGCACGTTTATTTCGAACGCATAGAACGTATAGCTGGCAATCTGGCTCATGACCTGCGGGAATATCGCCCACACGGCCACTTGCAGCCTGTTGGCGCCCACGGCGATAGCCGCCTCGATCGGTGCCTCGTCAACGGACTCGACCGCCTCGAACACGAGCTGACTCACGATGCCAAGCGTGAATATCGCGATGGTGACGACGCCCGTGAACTCACCGATGCCCAGGATGGCAACGGCCAGCGCAGCCAGGAGCAGCGTGGGGATAGTACGAATGATGTCGAGGATGACGCGAAACACCCACGTGAGCGCCTTGTTATGCGTGACGGTCGTCGTGGCAAGAAACGCGAGCGGGACAGCGACGACCACGCCGACAACCGTGCCGAGCACGGACATCTGAATCGTCTTGATCATCGGGTCGATGAGCTTGGGCACATACGAAAAGTCGGGCTGCAAGAACTTGGAGAGAAACACGCCAGCCTGTGGGGCGCCTGCCACGACGTCGGACAGATTGGCGTCGGTCGCCACGGCACTCGCCCACGCTAGAAGCAGCAGCACTGCAAGCGTGAACGCTTTCTTATACCAGTCGAAGTGGACGGTCTCGCTGATCTTCATGGCGATCCCCGCCCCTATGAGCGCGCGTCGGACGCGGCGTTGTCGGCGGCGCGCAGCTCAGCAGCGGACGTCCCGTACACCTGCGTCAGCATGTCGTCCGTCAGCTCGGCAGGCGTGCCGTCAAACACGACGCTGCCCGCCTTGAGCGCGATGATGCGCGTCGAGTACGAGCGCGCCAGCTCGACAGAGTGGATGTTGACGACGACGGTCTTGCCCTCCTCGCGGTTGATGCGCCGCAGGTCGCCTAGGACGGTGCGCGTCGTCACGGGATCGAGCGAGGCGACGGGCTCGTCAGCCAGGATGACGCTCGCCCGCTGCACGAGGGCGCGCGCGATGCACACGCGCTGCTGCTGGCCGCCCGAGAGCTCGTCGCTACGAGAGTGCAGCTTGTCGGAGAGGCCCACCGTTGCCAGCGCCTTAACGGTGTTCTCGTAGTCTTCCTTCGTGAACAGGCCGAAAATGGAGCGCAGCGTGGAGTAGTGGCCCAGGCGGCCCGACAGCACGTTGCGTTGCACGGTCGAGCGCTTCACGAGGTTGAAGTGCTGGGCGATCATGCCAATGTCGCTGCGAATGCGACGAAGTTGCTTGCGATCGGCCTTCGTGATGGACGTGCCGTTCACCGCGATGTCACCCTCGGTGATGTCAATGAGGCGGTTGATGGAACGCAGCAGCGTCGACTTACCGGCCCCTGAGAGGCCGATGATGGAGACGAACTCGCCGTCCCCGATCGTCAGGTTGATGTGGTCGAGGCCACGCGTCCCGTTTGGATAGACTTTCGATACGTCCTTGAACTCGATCATGTGAGCCTCTCTGAGACGGGAGACATAAGGAGTGCCCCGACCGCCTGCACAAAAGGCGACCGGGGCACCTGCGAACAACGAGATGTGCGAAGTTCCCGCCCGCGGCTTACTCAGAAGCGAGGTCGATGTACTCCTGCATCGTGTCGTAGGCGGCCTCGTCGGCCTCGGTGTAGCCCTTGTGGCTCCACATGGCCATGGCGTCGGCGCCCTCGGTGTCGAGGCTCATGTGCAGGAACACGTTCTTGATGGCCCCCTGCTGGGCCTCGTCCATGCCGGGCAGCACGGCGATGGCGTCGTTGGGGATGTCGCCCTCCGTAAGGTAGAGCACCTTGAGCTCGGCATACAGGTCCTGGTCGGCGAACTTGCCGCCGAAGACGTTGCGCGCTCCCTCGAAGACGAAGCAGGCGTCCTGCTGGCCGTTGAGCACAGCCGTCATCTCGGAGGGGATGTCGTTGACCGTCGTGAGCGTGCAGTCGACAACGGGGTCGATGCCGAGCTTCTTCATCTCGGCGACGGGGTAGATGTAACCGCTCGCGGAGTTGGGCGACAGCGTGGCGATCTTCTTGCCCTTGAGATCCTCGAGCTTCTCGAGGCCGCTGTCGGCCTTCACGAGCACCTCGCCCTTGAACGAGCCCGTGAGCTGGCCGTCGATCGGCTTGCCCGTCTCGCGGTCATACGCGCCGAGCTCGGAGGTCAGCAGGGCCTTGGCGACGCCCATGTTGCGCGCCTGCACGTAGGCGGCCGGCGGCATGATGCCGAGGTCAACCTGCTCGGAGGCCATGGCCTCGACGATGGTGGAGTAGTCGGTGGCAAGCGTAACCTCGACGCTCATGCCGAGCTTCTTGGAGAGGTACTCGGCGAACGGCTTGGCCTTGGCCTGCATGGAGCCGTCGTTATTCGTGGGGACGAACTGGACCGTCAGCTTCTTGGACTCGTCGATGGGCAGGTCAGGCAGAGGCTGGGCGTCCGCAGCGCCGGAGCTCGCCTTGGCAACGTCCTTGGCAGAGGAGGCCTCGGCAGCCATGCCCGTCAGGGGCAGCACGCCAAGAGCCACGAAGGCAGCAACGGCACCCGCCACAAACTCACGCCTGGAAACTGCAGTCATTGCGCATCCCTTTCTGTTGGTTAAAACGAAGCGCCCGCGCACCCGGCGACACGGGGGGCATCACCTGCGCGGATCGGGCATCGGCCCTCGCCTGCACAGCATACGTCTTCGGTCGTTCCCTCCATGCTGTGAAGCGAAGGCTTTGCAGACCGTTTACGATTATCCCAGGCCACGTTCACGCCGTGATCACCTGAAACGAGGGACGCCCGCGAAAACCGTCGCATCTGCCAACGCTCTTCATAAGAAGGGGTGGCATCCCCTCAGGCATGCCACCCCGTCGCGCTAGGTATCAGAAGTTTTACTTGCCCGCGGCCTTTGCGGCGCCGGCGCCAGCGATGCGGCCCCACGTGACGGCGTTCGAGATCGTGAAGCCCATGAACGCGGAGTTGCAGCTCGTCTCGCCGCAGCAGAACATGCCGGGGATCTTCTCACCGTCAGCGCGAAGGACCTGGCTGTCCTTGTCGCGCAGGATGCCGCCGTACGTGATGATGGAGCACGGCGTCACGGGCAGGGCGAAGAACGGCGGCTCGAGCTTCTGCGTGGGCACGCGGCCAAACTCTGCGTCGAAGCCCGTATCGACGGCGGCGTTGTACGCCTCGATCGTCGCGGCAAGGCCGGCGGCGTCGACGCCCATGGCCTCGGCCAGCGCCTCGGGCGTGTCGCCGGTTGCGTACTCGCGGTCCTCGCCGCGCTTCGTCTTGCCCTCCGTCGCGTCGATGGCGGCCTTGTCGGAGACCATCCACACGTAGCCCAGGCCGTCCTTGTGCATCTGGTCAAACACGGGGCGGTTGAGATCCTGGCTCATGTAGCCCTTGGCACCCTCGTTGTAGAAGCGCGTGCCAGCGCTGCCAACCATGATCATGTTCGGCAGCGACGTGAAGCCGTGCACATCGGCTGCAGCAGAGGTGGGCGTGCCCTCCGTCATGATGGTGTAGTCCTTGAGCACGCACATCATGGAGTCGGTGTGGCTCGTGCACGCGCCGGCGTTGGCAGCCATGATGATGCCGTCGCCCGTTGCGCAGGGATGGCCGATGCCCATCGTGCCTGCGACCTCAGGCGTGAAGCGAGCCGCCAGATCGACGTTCATCGAGTAGCCGCCCGTGGCGATGACGAGCCCCGCGCAGCTGTACGTCTTCTCGACGCCGTCAGCACCCTTGGCCACGACGCCCGCGACGGCGCCGTCCTCCATGACGATGGACGTGACGGTCGTCTCAAGCAGGATCGGAATGCCCGACGCCTCGACGGCCTTCGTCAGCGCGTCCGTCAAGGCGGCGCCGGCGCCGTCGACGATGTGCATCATCGTGAGCGGGCCGTAGCCGACGACGGCCTCGGGCTGGAACGGAACGTCAGCGCGCTCGTGTAGCCAGTCGATGGACGGGCCGGACTGCTCGATCGTGATGCCCATGAGCTCGGGGTCGAGGCGATATGAGGCGTTGGCGGCCAGGTTGTCGTACATCTCCTGATACGTGAGCTCGACGCCCTGTTCCTTCTGGATGTACGTATCGTAGCCGCCGATGAGGCCCTGCGAGACGGACGTCGTGCCACCCGTGACCGTGCCCTTCTCGAGCACGAGCACGGAAGCGCCAGCGTCGCACGCCTCGAGGGCGGCGCAGAGGCCGGAGCCGCCCGCGCCAACAACGATGACGTCATAGGCGTCAGCGACGTCCTTGGCGGCAGAGCTCTCAGCCGCCTGAGCCGTCATCGCCATGCTTCCCGCCGCAACGGCGGCCAGACCGAGAGCGCCCGTCCCTACGAACGTCCTGCGCGTAAGCTCAGCCATAGGTGTCCCCTTTCCTTTGGCGCGCCGCCCCTTACGGCACGCACCTGGACACCATCATGGTCACTGGGCCTTGCAGGAGCATCACCCATTTCCTGGGATGGATGTTAAAACGCCTGCTCAGAGGGCAAAATGCTACACGAGTTCGATGCGCTTGATGTCACGGCGATGCGAGGCACGGTACAGCACGAACTTGTGCCCGATGATCTGCACGACCTGGGCGCCAGAGCGGCTCGCCAGATCCTCGGCAGCCTCGCGCACGTCGAGCTCGCTCGTGTCAAGCACGGAGCACTTGATAAGTTCGCGCGCCTCGAGAACTTCGTTGGCACGGGCCACGACGTCGGTCGTGATGTTGCCCTTGCCGACCATGAGGACGGGCTTGAGCTCGTGGGCCATGCCGCGAAGCTGCTTGATCTGGGCGCCAGTCAGTGCTGCCATGAAGGTACCGCTCGCTTTCTTGTTGTACGTCTTGCGTTACAGAGGTTGTACAACGATACCGTGCCCAGGGGTGAAACAGAGGCGGGTGCCGTCCGTTCTCAAAGAAAGCGGACGGCACCCGAACGGAGTCACAATATAGTTGTGGCGTGACCAAAGCCTCCTATTTTTTAGCAGGAGCGGCCGCCCTATGGTGCGTCGGACGCACAAAGAAAATGCATACGAGCAGCGTCACGAACGAAATAGCTGCGCACACCAGGTAGGACGCGCTGATGCCCGCGCCCTGAGCTGCCGCGTCACCAAGCGCTGCATTGCTCGCTGTAACCGACGTCATGACCGTCACGATGATGGCCGTGCTGATGGCGCCAAACACCTGCCGGCCCGTGTTAGCAATGGCATTGCCGTGAGCGATGAGGTCATTGGGCAGCGAGTTGACGCCCCAGGTGTTCACCGGCATGTTCGCCAGGCCCTGGCCGATGGCCTGCACCATGCAGAACACCGCGACATAGATGACGGTCGTCTGAGCGTTGACACGCGAGAGCATGAACAGGCCGAGCGTCATGACGATCAGGCCGACCACGGCCAATCCGCGTGGCCCGCGGCGGTCGAACAACACGCCGGCAACCGGGCTCAACACAATGCCTACGGCCGCCGCAGGCAGCATGACCATACCCGTCGTGGCAGCCGAGACGCCCAGAACGTTCTGTAGGAAGATGGGCAGAGTGACATTGGTGACGGAGACCGCCGCGTTGATGAGCGTCACGACGATGGCCGCCACAAGGAAGTCCTTCGTCGCCAGGGCTTCTAGGCGCAGCAGAGGCTCGGCAAGCCTGCGCTGGCGCACAACAAACATGACGAGCGCAGCGATGCCCAGCACAATGCAGACAATGACGACCGGGCTGCTCCAGCCCATGTTCGAGGCACTCGAAAAGCCGTAAAGCATACAGCCAAACGCGACGGTGGACAGCACGACGGACAGGATGTCAAAACCCGGGTCACTGAGCGTACCGACGTTTCTGAGCATGCACAGGCCCAGCACAAGGATGAGGGCTGCGAGCGGTGCGATCATGAGAAACATGGGCCGCCAGCCCATTGAGTCGATGATCATGCCTCCCACGACGGGACCCACGGCGGGGCCAGCCGCCATGACGATGCCGGCGACGCCCATGGCTGTACCGCGCTTTTCAGGCGGGAACACGAGCAGAGGCACGGTGGCAACTAGGGGCAACAACACGCCCGAACCGGCCGCCTGCAGCACACGCCCCAGGAGAAGGATGAGGTAGGCAGGGGTGGCGGCACACAGCAGCGTGCCGACGATGAACGCGCCCATCGATGCAAAGAATAGCTTGCGCGTAGAGAACTTATCGATGAGATAGCCCGAAACCGGAACCATGATGCCGGAAACAAGCATGTAGATGCTCGTGACCCACTGGGCGTCACCGGCGTTGATGCCGAAGTCACGCATAAGCCCTGGCAGCGCCGGGGACATAATCGTCTGGTTGAGCAGGGCAACGAATGCGCCAAGCGTCACGACAGCGACGATGGCGATAGAAGCTCCACTGATCTCTCCGCCCGGCGCGGGAATGGCAGAGGCGCCTTGAGACGCGGGAGCCTTCCTCTTCGTTGCGGCAGCTGTTTCCCTTTGCGATTGTTTACGTGCCATGATGAACGTTCGTTCCTCTCATACCCGATGCGTTTATACGTCTTATGTCGCATACCGCCATGTCACGCGACATAAGACGTAATCAGATGAGCATCGTAGAGAGGGACGTGGGACACTCAAAACGCGCAGCACGCTCGGGCGCGAGAGCGGGGTTGGCGATATACAGGCGCGCGCGGCGAGCCCGACGATAGGCTCGGACAATCTCGAAGAATATGACGTCCATGCCGCGCACCTCCTTCTGCTCCACATGTGTACCCGTGATATGCACTGCACCGTATGGCCGGCAGCCGGACAGGTCAAGCCGCACGGCACGCCTACCACTGGCTCACCTCGAACGTTCACAGCTGTAGAGAGTTTGTACAAGCTTGGCATCGAATGCCTGAACGGCCACCTATACTGTTTCTCGATAGAAAAGTCGCCCCCGCAGAGAAAGCCAACACATGAGAATTCTCAACGTCACAGCGCAGAAGCCCGACAGCACAGGCAGCGGCGTCTACCTGGCCGAGATGGTGCGCTGCCAGGATGCGGCCGGCCACGAGACAGCCGTCGTCTGCGGGCTGGCACGCGACGACGAGGTGACGACCCTGCCGGCGAGCACCGCGCTGTATCCCGCGCGCTTCGAGACGCCCGAGCTCCCGTTTTGCGTGTGCGGCATGTCGGACAGCATGCCCTACCCCTCGACGCGCTACCGCGACCTCACGCCTGAGATGCTCGCCCAGTTCGAGGCAGCGTTCACACGCGTGCTCAGCACGGCGCTGCAGCAGTTCAAACCCGATATCGTCATCTGTCACCACCTCTACGTCGTGGCGACGCTCGCCCGTGAGCTTGCGCCAAACGTCCCGATGGGCGTCGTCTGTCACTCGACCGACCTACGCCAGATGGGCCAGCACGGTCTTGAGCGTGAGCGCATCATTGCAGCCATGAGGAACATGGACGTCGTGCTTGCCCTTCACGAGGCGCAGGCGCGCGACATCGTGGCAACGTACGGCATCGACCCCGCCTGCGTGCACGTCATCGGAACCGGCTACAACGCGCAGGTGTTCCACGGCAAGACAGAGCCCGCACCGGCACCTCGCCCCGTCGAGCTCGTATACGCCGGAAAGATCTGGCGCAAGAAGGGCGTGGCGAGCCTGCTCGAGGCCCTCGACCTCATCGGCCCGGACGACCTGCCACAGGGTTGCACAGGCCTGCGGCTGCGCATGGCTGGCGGGCACAGCGGCGACGAGAGCGAATACGAGGCCATCGTCGCGCGGGCGAAGGCCTGTCGCTGGCCTGTCGAACTGCTCGGCAAGCTCCCCCAAACGGAGCTTGCAACGGCGTACCGAAGCTCCGACGTCTTCGTGCTGCCCTCGTTTTTCGAGGGGCTACCGCTCGTGACGATCGAGGCGCTCGCCTGCGGGTGCAAGGTCGTCATGACCGACCTGCCCGGCATCCGCCCCTGGATGGAGGCAAGCCTGCCCACCGCTGACGTCACCTGGGTCGAGCCGCCGCGCATGGTCAGCGTCGACGAGCCGCTCGCCGAAGACCTGCCCACGTTCGAGCAACGCCTCGCCGACGCGCTGCGCACCGCAATCGCGATGCCGGCGCGCTCCTGCGACACGAGCGACCTCTCGTGGGAGCACGTTACCGAACACGCTGTATCTGTATTGACAGGCGCATACAGGCGTACTTCGTAGCTCGTGCAAAGCTGTCAATACGTCTTCTAACTTTTGTTTCAGCAAACTTTTCGCCATCCCTCTTGCCGGCTTTCACCCTCCAGTAAGCCATGTCTCACCCCCTCAAGGTGCTATGAACGTTATGCCGCACCGCTCCTGCCCACGCAGCGGTAGGGGTGGTGCCTCTTGTTTCGTATCCGTTGGTACCACGAAGTAAGGGGTTTTCCATGGATCGAAAGTTCGCAGCACTCGCCCCGTCGCTCTCCCGCCGTCAGGTCGTTGGCGGCATGCTCGCCACGGCGGTGGCAGCGCCTCTGTTCACGCTCGGCGCTCGCAATGCCTTTGCTTCAGACAAGGCCTCCTCGGCCGCCGACGCTGCAGCCAGCCTCACCGACGGCACGTATGAGTCCACGCAGCAGGGCATGAACGGCGACGTGACGGTCACAGTCGTCATCGAGGGTGGCGCCATCGCCGACATCCAGGTCGGCGAGAACGCCGAGACGCCCGGCATCGGTGGCCAGCTGCTCGACAAGACGGGCGCCGTCGTGACGTCGACGGGCACCACGCCGGTCGACCTCCTTCCTGGCCTCATCGTCGAGAACCAGTCGCTCGCCGTCGACATGGTGACGGGCGCCACCATCACGTCTGTCGTCATCCTCAACGCCGTGTCCGACTGCATCAAGCAGGCCGGCGGCAACCCCGACGACTTCGCCGCAGAGGTCAGCTATCCCAGCTATGAGGACACCTCGGCTGACGTCGTGGTCGTCGGTGGCGGCGGCGCCGGCCTCGTGGCGGCCATCGTGGCAGCCCAACAGGGCAAGACGGTCGCCATCATCGAGAAGAACGGCTCGTGTGGCGGCGACACGCTCGTTTCCGGCGGCGTCTACAACTCTCCTGACGAAGCGTTGCAGTCCAAAGTCGACATGGGCGACTCGCTGAAGGCTGTTGTCGAAGACGCCCTCGCAAAGACGAGCGACGACCCTGATAAGCAGAAGGTTCTTGAGGAGATGCAGGCTCCCGTCAAGGAGCAGTGGGAGGAGTACAAGGCCTCCGGCCGCACCGACCTGTTCGACACGAAGGAGTGGTACGCCCTCCAGACGTGGATCAACGGAGACATGGTGGCCAACCCTGAGCTCGTCAAGGTACTCACGTACAGCGCGTACGACGGCCTCAACTGGCTTAAGGACATCGGTTGGGAGTCCAGCGACACTATCGCTCAGGCCGCCGGAGCGCTGTGGCAGCGCACGCACTCGCCGCTGATGCGTATGGGCACGGGCCTCATCAGCACGTACGGCACGCAGCTCGCCGAGCTCTCCGATCAGATCACCGTGTTCACCGAGGCCACGGCCACCGAGCTCGTCGTAGAGGACGGCAAGGTCGTCGGCGTCGTCGCGAAGGGCAACCACAACGGCGAGTCGTTCACGGTGAGCGCCACCGACGGCGTCGTGCTGTCGACGGGCGGCTTCTCTGCCAATGGCAAGATGGTGCAGGAGAACAATACTGCCGGCAAGTGGCCTGACCTCTCCGACGTCATGACGACGAACCGCTTCAGCTGCTCCCAGGGCGACGGCATCGCAATGGCTCAGGGCGCAGAGGCGTCGCTGACGGACATGGACCAGATCCAGCTGCTCTACCTCGGCAACACGGTTGACGGCCACATGACGAAGTACCCGACGCGCGTGCTGAGCGGCACGGACCAGGTCATCTTCATCAACAAGAACGGTGAGCGCTTCGTGCAGGAAGACGGCCGTCGCGACCAGATTTGCCTCGCCGTGTTCGAGCAGCCTGACAAGATGTTCTACTTCCTCGAGTCGGGCGACGGCGCCGGCTACAAGGACATCCACGATCCCGAGTGGCGCAGCGACGACGGCTTCACGTTCGAGTACCTCGAGCAGAACGGCTACATCGTCTGGGATGACACGCTCGAGGGCCTGGCCGGCAAGCTCGGCATGGACCCGGCCACGCTGCAGGCAACCGTCGACGACTTCAACGCCATCGTAGACTCCGGCAACGACCCGCTCGGGCGTGCGCTGTTCAGCACGAAGCTCGAGAACGGTCCGTGGGTTGCTACGCCGCGCCAGGCGTGCATCCACCACACGATGGGCGGCGTGACGATCGACACCGAGGCGCACGTGCTCGACGAGTCCGGCGCCGCCATCGACGGCCTGTACGCAGCCGGCGAGATTACGGGCGGCACGCACGGTGGCAACCGCCTCGGTGGCAATGCCATCGTCGACACGGTCGTGTTCGGCAAGCTCGCCGCTGAGACGCTCGTGGCCGATCACTAAGCGAGGCCGAGGGCAGCGCAAACCTGCTCGAACGTATAGGTGACTCCCGGCTCGGGAGGACGGGCAAGGACGACGAGTCCCACGCCCGCCTCCCGGGCCGCTTCTATTTTGGCAGGCATGCCGCCAGGGGCGCCCGCATCCTTCGTGACCATCCAGTGGGCGCCGACCATGCGCAGCGTCGCGACGTTCATCTCGCGAGGAAACGGGCCCTGCATGCAGATGAGGTGCGCCGGCGCAAAGCCCAGCTCCCTCGCACGCGCGAGCGCGGCCGGGTCGGGCAGGATGCGCGCATAGAGCCTCGCGACGAAGTCGGGCAGTGTCGCAAACGTCGGAAGGTCCTTGCTGCCGGTCGTGAGCAAGACACGTCCCTCGGTTCTCGCGAGAAAGCGCACGGCAGCCGCGGCGTCAGTGACTTCGACGATACGGGCGCTTGCGTCGTCGAAAGGTGCCCCGCTCTCAGCGTCTTCGCGCGAGGAAGGGCGCAGCAGACGCAGGTACCGAACGCCATCGTGCTCCGCCGCCGCGCGGATGTTAGCGCTGGCCTCGGCGGCATACGGGTGCGTCGCGTCGATGACGACGTCGAAGCCCCCGGCCAGCACCTCCTCCATGGCGGCCTCGGAAAGGCGGCCAGCGCGGACATCGATGCCCGGAAGGTCTTGCAGCAGCTCGGCACCGTACTCGGTCGCGACAAAGGCCGTCGCCCGCCTTCCGGCAGTGCTGAGCAACCGGCAGAGCTCGTGCCCCTCCGTCGTGCCCGCAAACAGGGCGAGCCGCGCGTTGTGCAAGTCCCTCATCGAAGCTCCCCCGTGCAGGCTTTCCGCGGGTCGGCACCCGGGCGCGTCAGCATGTAGAGCAGCGCGTTCACGATGGCGGCGGCGACATTCGAGCCGCCCTTGCGTCCGCGTGCGACGATACAGGGGGCCCCGCTTGCCAGCAGCTCCTCCTTGCTTTCGACAACGTGGACAAAGCCCACGGGAACGCCTATGACGAGCAGGGGGTCAAGCCGGCCCTCGCGGCGCAGCTCGTTGACACGCAATAGGGCAGTAGGGGCGTTGCCCACGGCGATGATGAGCGGGCCCTCGATGCCGCACGCCTTGTCCATGCTCGCCACCGCACGCGTCGTGGCGTTGGCACGAGCTGCCGCGGCGACGTCGGCATCCGCCATGAAGCACCGCACCGTGCAGCCGAGGCGCGCAAGAGACGGCTTGCTGATACCGGCCAACCCCATGTTCGTATCCGTCAGGATCGTGACGCCGCCAGTTGCCAGAGCGTCGAGCGCATGTGCCACAACCTGCGGGCTCGGCGAAAACGTCAGTGTATCGGCGTAGGAGAAGTCCGCCGTCGTGTGGATGGCGCGCAACACGATGGGGGCGACGAGTGGATCGAGCCGATCCAGCCGCGAGCCCAGCTCTGAACGGATGATGCGCAGGCTCTCACGCTCGATGTCAGAGGCGGCCGACGCGAGGTCGTGCGAGCGGTCTTCTACGCGGGCGTCGCGCAAGGGTTTCATATGGTCAGGCATGCATGCGTCCTCTCGGCCTCGCCCAGCTCTCCGCCCTCAGTATTCCACGCCGGCACGAGCTGCAACGCCGTGCTCGTAGGGATGGCGCACACTGCGCATCTCGGTCACGTAATCGGCAGCCTCAAGTATCCAGGGCGCCGGGTTGCGTCCCGTGATGACGAGCTCGGGGCCACTCTGGGCGCCGGAAGCTAAACGCACGAGCTCGCGCAGAGCCGTCTCGTCCAGAAGGCTCGCGTTGAGGGCGTCCAGCACCTCGTCCAGCACGATGAGCTGGGCTTCCCCAGAGCGCGCGGCATCAAGGGCGCAAGCCAGGTTGGCATCGTGCACGGCCTTCGACGCGATCCTTTGCTCGGGCGTCATGCGAAACGTGAACGTGACGGGCGGCTCGTCATGCAACACGCGCACTCTCGGCAGACGCATGAGCTCGCGCACCTCGCCGCTCGTGCCATCCTTGAGAAACTGTACGACGAGCACGGGCCATCCGGCCGCATGCGCCCGCAACACCAGCCCCATCGCAGCCGTCGTCTTGCCTTTGCCGTCACCGTGGTACACGTGTAGCATGTGATCTCCGATCGAGTTATCGGGTCGAAGTGGCAGCGCCCTCTTCAAGGATGCGCCGAACGGCGGAGATGTCCAAGCTGGCGCGCAGAGCCGCGGCAAGGCGGTCAAGCTCGCGCTCGCGGTGGATGGACGCCGGCTCGACGGTGGTGCTTGCCGGAGGAAGGCCACGACGCGCGAGCAGGGCGTCGACCAGCGCCTCGACAACGCCGGGGGCGTCGAAGAAGCCGTGCAAGTAGGTGCCGAGCACATCGCCACGCACGAGGCCGACGACATGCGGCGCACAGGAAGCGTCCCCCGACGGGCTCGCGAAGAGCGCGACGCAGGCATCGCCGCCCGAGAGCTGCGTCGTCTCCCCCATGTGAATCTCGTAACCCTCGAGACCGATGCCCTCCAGACACGAAAAGAA
Organism: Coriobacteriia bacterium; assembly: GCA_018368455.1. NCBI lineage: Bacteria > Bacillati > Actinomycetota > Coriobacteriia > Coriobacteriia bacterium. Next base: position 99,247 of record JAGZEG010000011.1, on the reverse strand, counting down.
CCCGGGCACCCGCCCGAGCGACGAGCTCACGAGGCCGAGGTGCTTCTCGCGAGAAAACGCCGTCGTCACCGGGAGCAGGCCAAGACCGGGCGCACGATCCCCAGGCGCCCCCTCGGAGCCGGTGGGATCCGCCAACTCGGCCCCGAGCATCTGGTAGCCGCCGCAAATGCCGATCGTCGGCGTACCCTGCCCAGCCAACGCCTGCACGCAGCGATCGATGCCCTGCTCGCGCATCCACGCCAAGTCGGCCAGCGTCGCCTTCGTTCCCGGCAGCACGAGCAGGTCGGGCCGGCCCACGTCGCAGGCGTGCTGCACGTAGCGCACGCCCACGAGAGGATGGCGCTCGAGCGGCGCGAAGTCCGTGAAGTTCGAGAGCCTCGGCAGCCGAATGACGGCAACATCGAGGACAGGGACAGGGCTGTCGGCGCCAGGAGCAGCGAGACGCGGGGACAGGGAGTCCTCGTCGTCCAGGTCGAGCTGCATGTGGGGGACAACGCCGAGCACGGGTACGCCGCAGAGCTCCTCGAGCTGGGCCAATCCGGGGCGCAGGATGTCGACGTCCCCGCGAAACTTGTTGACGATGAGGCCGCGCACCAGGGCACGCTCCTGCGGCTCGAGCAGCTGCATCGTGCCGTAGAGCTGCGCGAACACGCCTCCGGGATCGATGTCACCCACGAGCAGCACCGGCGCCCCCACCATACGCGCCAGGCCCATGTTCACGATGTCATCGGCCTTGAGGTTGATCTCCGCCGGGCTGCCCGCCCCCTCTATGACGATGGCGTCGTAGGTCGCAGCCAGCCCGTCGAAGCAGCGGCGAATCGTGGGGATGAGCTCGCGCTTGTAGCGGAAATACTCGCCGGCGCGCATCGTCGCCACGGGGCGCCCGCACACGATGACCTGGCTGCCCACGTCACTCGTCGGCTTGAGCAGGACGGGGTTCATGCGGACGTCCGGCTCGACGCCCGCCGCCTGGGCCTGCAGTATCTGCGCGCGGCCCATCTCGAGGCCATCGCGCGTGACGCCGCTGTTGAGCGCCATGTTCTGGCTCTTGAACGGCGCGACCCCTAGGCCATCTTGGGCGAGCACGCGGCATAGCCCGGCCACGAGCAGGCTCTTGCCGACGTTGGACATCGTACCCTGCACCATGATGACGCGGGCCCTAGGCATGGGGCGCCCCCTCCCCTTGGTCGCCCGCGCCGACGGCGTCACGCACGGCCCGCAGGAGGGCGTCATTCTCGATAGGCGTGCGCACGGCCACGCGACAGTCACCCGGACGCAGGCCGGGATAGTTCGCACAGTCGCGGATAAGGATGCCGCGCGAGGCCAGCCGGTCGCAGAGATCAGGCACGGGGGCTTCGAAGAACAGGTAGTTTGCCTGACCGGGATAAACCGTGCAGCCAGCCGCCCTGAGACCCTCGGCCAGCCGCGGACGCTCTTCTGCGACGAGTACGCGCGTCTTTGCGATGAACGCGTCATCGGACAGCGCGGCCACGCCCGCGGCCTGCGCGACATTGGAGACAGGCCAGGCCTGGCCCGCGGCGCGCATGGCCGACAGCAGGGGCTCGTCTGAGCACAGCGCCCATCCGAGACGCAAGCCCGCCATACCGTAGAGCTTCGTGAACGCGCCGAGGACGAGCAGGTGTGGGTGCGCTTCGACAAGGCCACGCATGCTCGCGGCATCTGGGTCCGGCAGAAACCCGTTGAAGCACTCGTCGACGACGAGCAGGGCGCCGCATTCCTCGCAGCGCGCGAGCGCCGCCTCGAGCAGGGCGCGCGGTGGCACGAGCCCCGTCGGGTTGTTGGGGACGCACAGGAAAACAACGTCCGTGTCAGGCGTGATGTCGTCGAGGAGACGCCCGGTCAAGGCAAAGCCCTCCGCGCGGGATAGCTCGTGGCGAACAACAAGGCACGAGCCGCCGCTCGTGGCGCGCAGGGCCGATTCGTACTCGGAGAACGTCGGCGCGCACACGAGGGCACGGCAGGGCCGTAGCGCCAGCACGAGACGCCAGATGAGGTCAGCGGCTCCGTTGCCGCAGATGACGTGGTCGACGCTAACGCCCGTGCGGGTCGCAAGGGCGGCCCGCAGCTCGCGGCAGAGCGGATCGGGATAGCGATCGGCCTCGTGCAGAGCGTCGGCCGCAGCGATGCGAGCAGCCGGTGACATGCCGAGTGGGTTGCTATTCGCGGAGAAGTCGAGCGGCTCGCGCCCGAAGCGCTCACGATACGTGACGACGTCGCCCCCGTGGGCAGGAAGTACACTGCGAGACGTCATGCGATCACCCCCACGATGGCGACGGCCAGCCCCGCGAGGCCCGCTCGCACCGCCACGCACGCAACAAGCGCCACGCCGGACGTCGCTAGCATGAGGCGATTGGCTCGGACGATGTCGTCGGGCTCGATGGGCCGCGTTGCATCGCCTACCGTCGGCTTGTGGACGACATGCCCGAAGTACGTGGCGTCGCCGTTGAGCTGCAACCCGAGTGCCCCGGCAAACGCCGCCTCCGTCTGGCCAGCATTAGGGCTCGCATGCTTGCGCCGATCGCGTCGCCACACACGCCACGCACCGGGCGCCGACAGGCTCACGAGGGATGCAGCGAGCACGGAGCACAGGGCGGCAAAGCGGCTCGGCAGCCAGTTCGCCACGTCGTCCAGGCGGGCCGCAGCCCGGCCGAAGTCGAGGTAGCGCTCGTTTTTGTAGCCGACCATCGAGTCCATCGTGTTCACCGCCTTGTATGCCAGCGCCAGTGGGCCGCCGCCGATCGCCATGAACAGCAGGGGCGCCACGACGCCGTCGCTCGCATTCTCGGCAACGGTCTCGACGGCTGCCCGCGTCACGCCCGCCTCGTCGAGCTGAGCCGTCTCGCGCCCCACGACCATGGAGACAGCCGTCCGCGCCGCCGGCAGGTCGCTTGCGAGCAGCGGCGCGCGCACGGCCATCGTCTGGCGCCGCAGCTCGCACGTCGCAAGCGCCTGATAGCACATGAGACACTGCAGGACCAGTGCGAGCCACGGCGATGCGAGGCCTGCGAGCGCGACGAGCCCTCCCGACAGCACGAGTGTTGCCAGCGGGAGGACTACGGCGAGCACAAGGCCCGCGTGTCTCCGGCCGGCAGGCGTGTCGGGGAAGGCGCGACGCAGGCGCGGCTCGAGCCAGGCAATCGTGCGCCCCATGCCGACGACCGGGTGCGGCAGGCGACGCGGGTCGCCGAGCGCGAGGTCAAGCGCAAAGCCGACGAGCAGCGGGAGGACGGTAGCTAAAGGCGCGGGCACGGCGAGCCTCCCATAGGCAGCGTGCCCTTGATAACCTGCGGGATGCCGCACGCCATGCGCACAACGACATCAGCCCGCGTTGCCAACTCGCAGCCCAGCCGGCCTGCCGCCTCGCGCACAGCCCGGTCGTGGGCGTCGATGGGAACGATGCCACAGCCCTGCTCGGCCCACGTGACAGCAGCGCAGGTGGCAAGAAGTTCCGCCATCCGCGTTACGGTGGCCTCGTCGACGCGCCAGCCGGCGCCATCGGCATCCCGGCGCAGCAGCGCAGGCGCGAGGGCATGTGCGTCAAGAACGAGCGTCTTGAGGCCGAGCGGCAGCCTTTCGAGGGGCGCGGCACCGATCTGCGCGCAATCCAACTCGGTCGAGCCTCCCGTCGGCGCAAGCTCCTGGCGCGCGAACGTACGCTTGCCCGTGCTGGCGCCCCCCACGACGAGCATCATCCGAGCACCGCCTTCGTCACGACGAGCCCCGCCAGCATCACAAGCTCGCACGTCAGCACGAACCAGCCGCACGTGTCGCCCGTCACGCCACCGAACGCCTTCTGCGACATGCGGTGGTACCAGGCAAGGCAACCCAGCCCAACCAGGACGCTGACCTGCCCGGGTATCTCGCAGCTTATGACGATGCCCACGCACGCCACGACCGCCGTCGCGGCCAACACGACGTGTGCCTTTCCGCCGCGTGCCCCCGCACCGAACGTGTCGCCCAGGCCGCCGGGGTGAGCGCTCGGCCAGCGGACGACCGTCCAGCCAGCCAGGGCACGGCTCGCGACATACGTGAGCGCAAGGCCAAGCGTCATCCAGAGGTCCCACGTGACGCTCGCGAGCAGCGCATACGTCAGCACGACATAGCAGACGATCGTCAGCACCGCAAACGATCCGCACGCCGGGTCGGCCATGATCTCGAGCCGTCGCTCCCGCTCTGCATGGCTCGCCAGGGCGTCAGACGTGTCGGCCAGGCCGTCGACGAACAGCCCGCCGCTGATGAGAAACGGCAACGCAAGCAGGGCGCCGGCCGTCAAAGCCTGCGGAAACGACAGTAGCGTCGCAAAGTGGCACCAGGTGAGCACTGCAAAGCCCTGGATGGCGCCGACGAGCGGCAAGGCGGCGATGGCGTAGCGCAGGGCGCCAGCATCCCAGGAAACGGTAGGCATCGGGATGCGGGAGAACATCGAGAGCGCCACGACGACGGGCCGCAGGGCGGCGGGCACGCTGGCCTCGCGCGAATCTCGCCGGCCTTTAGCCTGCGCCTCTTTCGACTGCGGGCGTTCGCCGCGATCACCCATCACTCGCATCCGGTTCCCTTCTGCCAGATCGCAATGCCGCAAACTACCTCGGCGACGCGTTCGAATCGTTGCGCAAGCATGGCGTTGGCTTGCGCCAGTACGTCAACGTACATCTGCGTCTCACCAGGGTACGACACGCCGTCGCAAAACACGTCGTTGGAGACGACGACGAGCCCCTCCGCCACGGACTCCAGATGTTCTACGCCGCGCAGAACGTCGTCTAGCGCGTCTGTCAGCGGCCGCGTGTGCCAGTCGGGCGGAGCATATAACTCGTTTGCGACGAGCGTGCCCAGGCACTCGAGCAGCACGTGGGCGTGTGAGGGCAGCTCGACGCGCGCGAGGTCGCGGGGGCACTCGATCGTCGTGAAGCCGCCCCCGGCGCGAAGGGCACGGTGACGCGCGATGCGAGAGGTGGCCTCGGCGCCGTCCGGCTCCATCGTCGCTAGGTAAACGAGTGGCGCCCCGATGGCCCCCTGCCGACACAGGCGTTCGGCCAACTCACTCTTTCCGCAGGCAGCGCCGCCGTAGACGAGTGTCCTCATCAGCGCGCCGCCAAAGCCGCGCGCACAAAGTTCTCGGCAAGCTGGGGGTGCGCCGGGAAGTAGACGTGGGGGTAGCCGGCCAGCAGCGTGCGTTGCGCAACCATGCACGGCCAGCCAGCGGAAGCCGCGCCCGCCGGCTTTCGAGCCGTGCAAGCACTCCCCTCGTTGTCGGCATGCCAGTAGTGAAACTCATGCGCCCGCACGTGCGCGCCAACAGGACCCAGCAGACTTTCGACGCCGGACTCCAGCTCGACGTAGCCGAAGTGGCGCAGTCGCCCCTCGTTGCGCGTCATGCCTTCCAGCGCGCCCGCCATGGGCCACGCGATCCCGTCGGCGTCGACAAGCTCGCGCATCAGGTACATGAAGCCGCCGCACTCCGCCAGCACGGGCGCCCCGCCGGCAGCCGCCCGCTGAGCCGCGATGCGCACGGCCTCGCGCATGCCCGCGTTTTCGGCCAGCTCGCGCGCGTGGAGCTCGGGATAGCCTCCGCCCAGGTAGAGCCCGCACGAGCTCTCCGGCAGACCGGCGTCTGTCAGCGGGCTGAAGAACGCGAGCTCGGCACCGAGATCCTCGAGCATACGCAGGTTCTCGTCGTAGTAGAACGAGAACGCTTCGTCACGCGCCACGGCGATGCGGGGTCGAGGCGCCCCCTTGGGAACGAGTGGCGCGCTCCGATACGCCGGGGCATCGAGCTCGGGCACAGAGTGGGCGATAGCCAGCAACGCGTCGACGTCAAGCGTCTCGTGCAGCGTCGCAGCAAGGGCCCCGATGCGTTCGCGCAGGTCCGCGATCTCGGCAGCACCCACGAGCCCCAGATGGCGGCTCTCGAAGGAAAACCGCTCGTCTCGGGGCAGGCAGCCCAGCACGCGTACGCCCGTCTCTGCCTCGAGCTCGGGGCGCAGTCGGGCGCAGAGGCTCGGCGAACAGTCGTTGAGGATGACGCCTGCGATGCTGGCGTCGGGGCGAAACGTCGCCAGGCCGTGGACGAGTGCCGCCAGTGTAAGCGAGGCGCCGCGTGCGTTCAGCACGAGCACGACAGGCGTCGACGTGGCGCGGGCGACGTCGTAGCTGCTGGCCGTCGTGCCTCCGCCCACGATGCCATCGTAGTAGCCCATGACGCCTTCGAGCACGGCGATACCGCATCCCTGAGCTGCGCGAACGAGAAGCGAACGACACGTGGGCGCATCGGTGAAGTACGTGTCGAGGTTGCCGCCCGGCACGCCGGAGACGCGTCGGTGGAACTGCGGGTCTATGTAGTCGGGGCCGCACTTGAGCGCCGTCGGTCGCAAGCCCTCATCCACAAGCAGGCGCACCAAGCCACACGTGAGCGTCGTCTTGCCGGAGCCGCTCGCGGGCGCAGCGATCATGAGGCGCGGGACGGAGGTGCTCATGAGGCGAGCCCATCCGGGTAGTCCACATCAGACCCGCAGGCACCGGAGGCGGCCGATGCAGGCAACACCCCCTGTGCACTCACGAGGTAGACGGGATTCTGGGCGCGCATCAGGTGGTAGCTTCCGGCTTCCTGGGAGCGTGCCACACTGACCTGGCATGCCTCAAAAGCCGCCCAGCCCGGCCCTGCCAGCAGACGCGTCGCCTCGGCAAGCGTCTCAAGCGTGATGCAGGCGACGCAAACGCGCACGGCATGATTTGTCGCACGGGCCTGCTCCAAGATGGCATCAAGCTCGCCGCCCGACCCACCGACGAACACGGCGTCAGGTCGGGGCAGCCCTTCGAGGGCCGCCGGCGCCTCACCTCCGACGACCTCGATGTTGGAGCAACCGAACTTCTTGGCGTTCTCCCGAATGAGCGCAAGGGCATCGGCGTTGCGCTCGACGGCGCAAACGTGCCCTCGGCGCACGATAAGGGACGCCTCGACCGAGACGGACCCCGTCCCGGCGCCGACGTCCCACACGGTGTCATCCGCACGCAGCCTCAGCTTGGCGAGGGCGACGACGCGCGTCTCTTGCTTCGTCATCGGGACGGATCCACGCACAAACGCCTCGTCAGGGATGCCCGGCGTCTCCCATGGCCAGGCGACATCCGGCATTCCCTCGCCATCGGGGAGCGCCTCCACGAGCATGACGGCGAGGCTGTCGAACGTCTCGCACGACAGCTCCGCAGCGCTGGCCTGCATGAGCCGTTCCTCGGGGTAACCCAGGCACTCCCCTACGGAGACGCGCGCTGCGCCCAGGCCCGCCTCGGCGAGCCGCGCGCACAGGTCGTGGGCCTTCGTCGCGCCGCCGGTCACGAGGAACAGCGAGGCACCGGTTCGCCAGGCCTCGCGAGCCTGGGTGACAACGTCACAGGCGACGCCGTGGGCGCTCGCGATGCGCCAGTCCTGCCACGGCCGGGCAAGCCTCGCCGCAAGCAACTGCAGCGAGCTGATGCCAGGGATAAGGGATATCTCGCAACCGGGAAGCTCGCAGGCCAGGCGCTCAGGCAAGGTGCGCGCCCCGCTGAACAGGCCGATGTCTCCGCTCATGACGACGACGGCCCGCTCCCACGTGCATCCATCGCCGGCGTCCATGGCCAGGGCTTCCACGATGGCCTGCGTCGAGACGGCCGAAACGCGCTGAGCGGCGCAACCCTCTGGAAGCGCATCGAGCAAGCGAGGCGCTCCGACGATGAGCTGCGCCCGCTTGAGCGCTCGGACGGCAGCCACCGTCAAAAGGTCGGGGTCGCCTGGCCCCATGCCGACGATGGCGATGTGGCGAGAAGCGTCGGGAGAAGCCGCCTCGTCAGCCTGCGGGAAGGGGCTTGCGGCATCGGCAGATACCGTTCCCCCGCATTCAAATCTGCCATCTCTCATTGCTGAGTTCCTCCCCCGGCACACGTTTCACTCGCGCAAGACCCCACGCCTCCCGACGTGGCCCGCTCGTCCACGCCCCGGTAGCCACGCGGCGTCACCATGCGACCATTGACGAGACGCGTGTCGGCATTGCCCACAAACACCGTCGTGAACATGTCAGCGTCGAGATCGGCGAGCTCCGCCAGCGAGCACGTGCCGTAGGCCTGACCATCGCGTCCCACGTTGCACGCCCACCCGCACAGCGTCTCGGCAGATTTTCCCGCGTCGATCAGGGCGGCGACGGAGCGACGCAGATGGTCGGGGCGATGGTGGCTGCGTGGGTTGTAGAGCGCGAGGCAGAAGTCAGCCTGGGCCGCCGCACGCAGGCGACGTTCGATGACGTCCCAACTCGTCAGCGCGTCGGAGAGCGAGATCGTCGCGAAATCGTGGCCCAGGGGCGCCCCCAACAGCGCGGCACCGCTCTGGGCTGCCGAGACACCGGCGACGATCTCGACGGTAACGCCGGGGAAGTCAGGTGCGAGCTCGAGCACAAGCCCCGCCATGCCGTAGATGCCCGCGTCACCCGAGCACACGAGCGCAACGTCGGCGCCCGCAGCTGCCCGCTCGAGCGCCATTCGGCAGCGATCAACCTCGCGGCGCATCGGCGTCGAGATGACGTCCTTGTCAGCGATGAGATCGCCGAGCAAGGCAACGTAGCCCGTGTAGCCCACGATGATATCCGCTGAGGTCAGCGTCTCCGCAGCCTGCGCCGTCATGCCGGCTGCGTCTCCCGGCCCCAAACCCACCACGTGCACGCATCCCGTCTCGCTCATAGAGACGAACCTTCCTTCTCGCATATCTCGCCCGCATGCACAACCAGGGGATCGCCAAACGTCAGAGTGATGTCGGCACGAGCCAGTGCAACGGTCACGCCGTCGTGTGCCTGCTTAGGAAGAACCGGCCAGGCCCCGCCAAGCTGAGCCGCCCGTTCGCACACGTTGTCGACGCCCGTGACGTCGCGCACGAAGTCCGAGCCCGTAAACATGCCTTCAACTGCAGCGAGCTCCCCTGCAGAGTACGTCGTCAGAGACCAGCCGTGACGTGTGCAGAACGAGAGCAGCCCCGGCTCGTGCGCCTTGAGGTCGATGGAGTAGACGCCAGCGACCGACCGCTCGTCAAGCACGCCGGCGCCCCGTTGCACCAACACGTCCAGCGCTTCCCGCCACGCGGACTCAACCTGCGCCTCCGAGACGCCCCGCCGACAGCCGATGCCCACACGGATGACGCGCGGGATAAGGTGCAATGGAGAAGGCGCCTCGTCCCGATTCGCAGAGAAAGCGAACGGCGAAATCACGACATCGGCATCCCGAAGCGCGTCGGCAAGCTCGACATGCGCGGGCAGCTCATCGGCAAGCGTTACGTCTGAGTACAGGCGCACGGTGCCGCCCGCAAGCAGCTTCGCCGAGACGGCCCTGATGGCGCCCGGGTTGGCAATGGTAAGACCGCGCTGGGCCGCCCACTCATCGACGGCCCACATGCCCCGCACATCGGTGGCAGTTGTGAGCACAGGCTGGGCGCCCGCCAGCTGGGCGATGCGCAAAGCCAGCCGGTTCGCGCCGCCGATGTGGCCCGAGAGCAGCGGAACGACCCATGTGCCCGCCTCGTCCATCACGAGAACAGCCGGGTCGGACGCCTTGGAGCGCACATGCGGGGCGATGGCTCGCACCGCAATGCCCGCCGCGCCCACGAACAGCAGGGCATCGTCGTGAGCGAAATGGTACTCCGTCCAGGGGCCCAGCGGCTCCTTGCCCGGACCCGAACCCCGCGATACGGAAGCAAGCCAACGTTCCGCAGGCGCGGTGTGCCCCGTACTGTCAGAGTTCTCAAAATGAGGTGGGCAGTCCACGTCTGCGCCATGCATACCCAGTGCAGCCACCTCGTCAGGCGCGACGCCCGCACCGCCCAACGTGTCTCCGTCCCCGCTAGTACGTCGCATTCCCACGAGGCCCTCCACAACGCGCTGGGCCAGGCGCTCACCCCGCGCCGTAAACGCGATGCAGGCGAGCCGCTTGGGGGCGGCAGCATGTGGGCCAGCAGCCGTGCAACGCCTGATATAGTCGTCCAAGCGGGCGTTCTGTTCCGGCGTCCTCTCGCTGGGGCATTCGGCGAGACGGCGCACGAGCTCAGAGAACTCGGCACGCGTGCGAATGGCATCGGGCGGCAGGGCGCCGGGGAGCGACTCGGATGCCATGAAGTCTTCGTCAGGAAGCAGCTGCAGCTCGTCCACGCGCACGATCACCTCACCACGACGGTCGTGAAGTAACCGCCCGCTGCTTCGCCGCGTGCCCGCTCATCGGAAAGGTCCGGGACGACAGCCTGCGTTGGCAGGCCACAGTCGCGCACAAGGCCCGCGCGGTCGAGCAGGCCCTCGTCGCGCAGGGCGTCGGAAAGGGCGTCGAGGCTACGGCCCGCCTTCATGAAGACCTTGCCACCAGGTAGGGAGAGTGCGGCACGCATGTCGACATAGCCCGCCGGCAGCACGTGCAGCGGCGCGTCCATGGACGGGGTGAGGTTGGCACCGAGCGTCGCAGCGACTGCGCAGAAGCTCGGCACGCCAGGGATGATGCGCGTCTCGAAGTCTGCGGCCTCGACGAGCGGCTTTATGTGGTGAAACGTCGAGTAGATGCTCGGGTCTCCCAGAATGGGCATTGCAACGTCACGGCCCTCGGCGAGCTCGGCGCACACGGCCTCCGCCGCTGCGGCATGGCTTGCGCGCAACACCTCAGGGTCACGCGACATAGCAAACGTCAGCTCGATGACGCGCTTGCCGCCCAGGTCAACGACCTGCCGCGCGATGTCGAACGCCGTCGTCGCACCGGAGCGCGCCGAGGCCTCGGAGCCCCGAGGACGCCCGCCCCTCGAATACACGGCAGCGACAACCGGGCAGCTCTCGAGCACACGCACGGCCTTGAGCGTCATGAGCTCCGGATCCCCCGGCCCCACTCCCACGGCGTAGAGGGCGCCGGGAGTCGTCGCCGGCATATCTAAATCCATCGCCCCACCCATTCCAAAGGTTCCTCACGTAGTACAAAACAAAAACGGTGCGTCGCCCGTCACCCCAGCGTACCTGAAGGAATTCCCTTACGCGGCAACAAGGTATCATCGCAGCTGTACCGAAGGTTTATTTCACTTTCTACTTTTCCGCAAGAGAAAACTGTCATGCCAGCCATTCAAGCTAGCACGAAGAATCGGACGCGCCGCACTCCCCAAGAATCTCCCGCCAGTCTTCAGGAAATCCCATGGGATTCAAGTCGACATCGGAATATTCGTCGATGAGGCGGGTCAACTCCCTTCGAGCGCCATCCCAACGCTCCGGCCACGAGCTCTCGTATAGCCTCTTCAGAACAAGAAACGTGGGGAACTCCTTATCGCAAGCATACTGCCGATCCCGGCGCAGCATTCTCGGACGCACCCTCATGATGCGATTATAAAAGCGGCCATGGTGCCCGCAGACGTTGCGAACATTCGTAAGATGATGCAGCCAGCTTCTAAGGAGCGGGTATTTCACACCAAATGCAGCACACATATTCTCGGAAGCAGCCAATGATGCACTGCCCGAGTCCCTATTCACATTGCCGAAAAGGGAAGACACAAGCCCCATGGACATGATTTCAACGGCCGCCCACACAGGAAGCTGGCCATACTTCTGGAGATTGTGAACAACGCAGGGCACTTCGTCCTTTTACGCGCGGGAAACCTCACGCTCAAACGCTTTCATTGACACGGCATGTTTATTTTTATTGGCAAAGAAATGCGCCTCGCAATATGAAAGCGGCCCACAGGATTCTGCCATCCAATAAGCAAACTGAGTCCGTACCTTTATTTCAAGAGGCACAATCTGCTTCCATAGCCATAGGCGAAGCGCCTCGTCAAACCGGTAGATTTGCCAGACCATCGCAAAGGAAGTCCCCGGAATAATTACGCCATCGCGCTCGAACGTCATCCAATACGCACGAATGCGATAATGGTTAGTTTCCGCAAGGCACAAAGCCACAAAACTGCGATCCTCTATTTCAAAGCCCATGTTCTCTAAATGGGCGACCTGATCATCGATGGATAGAAAGGGCTTGATCGGCATAAAAAAGGACCCAGCCTGGTTCGCTGCCACGTCACCGCCGCAAGCGTGCTGGGTACTATCATGGTTCAGTATACCACATGTGCCAACGCCTACACTTCCTCCCGCTCTGTTCATAGACCTCCACCCCGTCAAATTTCACAGCCTTCCCCATCTATACCCTCCTTCTCCAAAGCGCGGCGCATGGGTTTTGAAACCCCGTATTCTTTCCTATGCCCTCCGATTTTCACTCTTACCAGCACGCGTTCGCATCACACAACTCGCAATGTCACGCGCCGCCTGTCATCCGCCCGATAAGCGCTTCCGCCCCGGCGCTTCGGGCGAGCTCGCCGCGCACCTGGGAAAAGAGGACAACGGCGCTCTCGTACGCTCCGGCGGCGCGGCGCTCGACGTGGTCGGCAATGGCGGCGGTAAGGCTCGCCATAACCGGCGCGAGCAGGCCGGCCTTGTCCAGCACGTCGAGGCAGGCATCCGTCGTCGCGCATGCCATGATCTGGCGCGCGACCTCTTGGGACGCGCCTGCCATCGCCGCATGTGCGCAGATGACCTCGCAGCGGCAGTCAGCTACGCGCGAGTGCGTGTTCATGACGCCGGCAGCCACCTTGGCGAGCTTGCCGATGTGGCCCACGAGTAGCACGCGCTCAAAGCCATGCCGCGCAGCAAAGTCCAGCGCCTCACCCAGGTAGTTGGAACACGAGACGAGCGGCACGTCCATCAGTTGCGTCAGATACGCCCCCACAAAGTCGCGTCCGTAGTTGCCGGGGACGATGACGAGCTCGCGCGCGCCCTCGGCAGCGCGCTGGCGAACCTCGAGCTCGATGCTGTCGACGAGCGCCGCCACACTGCGCGGCTCGACGATGCCCGTCGTCCCGAGGATGGAGATGCCGCCCTCAATCCCGAGCTGCGGATTGAACGTGCGCGCCGCAACCTCCGCACCGCCCGGCACGCTGACGGTCACGACAATGGGGCGCTCAGGCCTTTCGTCGTGCCCTGCGCAGACGGCATGCACCTGCTCGACGATCATCGCGCGAGGCACGCTGTTAATAGCCGCCTCGCCCACCGGTTGCTCGAGACCCGGTCGCGTCACGCGACCGACGCCCTCGCCACCCCGGATGGCGACGCCGCCCGCCGACGGATCCTCCCCCTCGCGCGCAAACCGCACCTCAGCGTAGACGAGCAGGCCGTCGGTTGCGTCCACGTCGTCGCCGCCGTCTTTGCGCACGGCGCAGCGAGCCCACGTCCCGTCAATTGCGCGCGCTGCGTCAAGCACGTCGGCCTCGACGCGCACGCCGTTCGGCGTCACGAGGCTCGCCCGCTCAGGAGCCGGCTCACCCAGCAGCATGCGACACGCCGCCTGGGCCGCCAGCGCCGCGCAGCTCCCCGTCGTGTACCCGCAGCGCAGGCGCTTCGTTCCCGCATAGACATAGCGCTCGAGCGCCATTACACTCCGGCCTCCGACGCCACGTCGCGGCCACCCAGCGCCGCGCGCGCCTTCTCGACATACATCCGCCGAACGGCCGGCATCTCGCCCAGCCCCCGCATGACGCACGACACCTCGTAGCCTGCCGCCTGCAGCTGCGACGCCCAGCTGCGCGGGTCGCCGCCCGCCATGTCGTTTGTCGCGTGGTCGCCGGCCACGAGCATGAGCGGCGCAAGCGTCACGCGCTCGATGCCGCCGTGCTCGCGCATGAGGCGCAGCAGCGTCGCCAGGCTCGGCTGGGACTCGACCGTTCCGATGAGCATGTCATCGCGGCCTATGACCCGCGCGTAGAAGTTCATCGCCTCGTAAACGACGTTGGCGAAGTGGTCCGTCCCGTGGCCCATGAGAACGATGGCGCGCCCTTGCTCGCGCGGATACTCCGCTGCCATAAGATCAACGAGCCGATGAACGTCATCTGTACTGGCAACGAGGGGCTCCCCCACGCGTACGTGGTCAAACACGCCTGCGCAGGCAGACACCTGGCGCCGCAGTTTGTCGTACTCGTGGCCGGGCATGAGGTGGCCCGGCTGCACGACGACGTTGCGCACGCCCTGTGCCGCCAGCCTCACGAGCGCTCCGCGGGCATCGTCAACCTGGGCGCCACGCCGGCCGAGCACGCGGCGCACGATAGAACTCGTGTACGCCTGCGCCAAAGCAGCCTCGGGAAAAGCGGACTGCAAGTCGGCAGCCACAGCGTCGATGCAGCGCACGCGAGCATCGTCATACGACGTGCCGAAGCTTGCGAATAGGATGCCGAGATTGTCCACAGCGGCCATCAGCGCGGCTCCTTTCCATTCGGCGACGGCTCCGCGCTCGCCGCCCGGTAGCCTGTCGAAAACGTCGGGTCGTAGAGGCGGCTGCGCTCCGGGACACGGAAGGTCGCCGCACCTTCGTCCCGGCTGCGGACCCGAGCCGGGTCACACGCAGCCAGGGCGTCACCCACGAGCACGAGCGCCGTCCGGTCGATTCCGGCGTCGCGGCCTGCCTGCGCAAGCGTGCCCACCGTGCAGCGCACGACGCGCTCGTCAGGCCAGCTTGCCTTGTAGACGAGAGCAGCCGGCGTGTCCGGCCCATACGCCTCGCCTGCAAGCAGCTCATCGGAAAGCCGTTCGAGCATGCCAGCTGACAGAAAGACAACCATCGACGCGCCGTGCGACGCCAACTCCGCCATGCCCTCGCCCGCCGGCATAGGCGTTCGTCCCGCCAGACGCGTCAGGATGACCGTCTGGCTGACACCGGGGAGCGTGAGCTCGGCATCGAGAGCCGCAGCCGCCCCGCAAAAGCTCGAGACACCCGGCGTGACGTCGTAAGGGATGCCCCGCGCGTCCAGCTCGTCCATCTGTTCGCGGATGGCCCCGTATACGCAGGGATCGCCCGTGTGCAGGCGCACGACCGCACGACCCGCAGCCTCGGCCCGCTCCATGACGTCGATAACGTCCTCAAGCGTCATGCGAGACGAATCGTGCAGCTCGCAATCGGGCCGGCAGGCGTCGAGCAGCGCTGGGTTCACAAGGCTGCCCGCCCAGATCACGACGTCGGCCTCGGCAAGAAGACGCTGACCGCGCACCGTAATGAGATCGGGTGCCCCCGACCCGGCCCCCACGAAGTGAATCATCAAGCAGCTCCTCCCTGCACCCCACACGCGTCCTGGAGATGCACTATACTCGCCGATGTGACACCGACGCCGCATGAGGTGCTCCGCTAGCATGTGCCCATAGGAAACGAAGAGCCGGCAGGCGGCAACATATCTCGCCCGCCCCTGGCCCACAGAGGAGACCCCATGTCGTTTGAAACAGCCAAGAACTATCTCGCCGGGCTCGGCCTGGATGATCGCGTCATCGTACCCGACCATTCGAGCGCAACGGTCGAGGAGGCAGCCGAGGCACTGGGCTGCGAGCCCGCGAGGATCGCCAAGACGATGGCGTTTCTCGCAGCGGACGACACGGCCCTCCTTGTCGTCTGTGCCGGCGACGCGCACGTGAACTCGGGGCGCTTCAAGGCGGCGTTCCACACGAAGGCGAAGATGATCTCGCCCGCAGAGGTCGAGCAGCTCGTGGGTCACGCACCCGGCGGCGTCTGCCCGTTTGGCGTACGCGAGGGCGTCACGTGCTATCTCGATGAGTCGCTACGGCGCTTCGACGCCGTCTACCCGGCATGCGGGGACGCCCGCAGCGGCGTGCGCCTCTCCCCCGCCGAGCTGGAGCGTGCCGCAAACGCCCAGGGTTGGGTCGACATCTGCAAGGGATGGCAGCCGGAGGAGTAGGGAGCACGCGCACCGGGACGTATGCGCATGCGGAAAGACCCTGCGAGCAACCAGCCGCCTGCGCTCGCGACTCCCATGAGAGCGAGCCATACACGGAGCCGCGCAAGGGCGCGAAGTGGCGAATGTGGCCCCTGCCCATGGTGTGATCGCAGGGATGGCCGGTGCACGGAGCCGCATGGCCCCTGTCCGCGTGGGCAATTCTTACGGTTGTGCGAGGTTTTGCAAAACCGGAGGCTGGAAATGGGCGCGATTGACGGCTGTGCAAGGTTTGCGCGACCATCCGGGCACCTCAGCTATGAGTAACACATGGCTGCCAACACGCCTACCTGCGGCTTCTCTAAACGGTGGCATCTCAGGTAGTCGCAACACCCACCGCAAACCTCGCACGACCGCAATTCGCGCCCATTTTTGAAGCATAGTTTTGCAAGACCTCGCACAAACGCATTTTGCGCCCTGTCAAGCACACGCACGCCACCACCCCGCCAGCCGTTCAGCCTTGCGAAAAAACTGCGCCCTCCCGGCATGCGAAGGCAGGCTTCGCAGCGGAAGGGCGCAGCTAGCGCGTGCAAAAAAGGAACGAGCTTAGTCCTCGAACTCGTACTCGTCGCCGTGGCGCTCGCAGAACAGCGCGAACACCTTGTCGAGCAGCTCATCATCGTCGATCGTGACGTACTCCTCGGAGAACTCGGAGTCAGCGTCCTCAACCTTCTCGGCCTTGAGGATCAGCACGCCGGCGGCGTCGCCCTCCTCCTCGTCCTCATCCTCGTCGGCCTCGACGGGCAGCAGCACGACGTACTGGGCGCCCTCGTACTCGATCGTGTCGAGGTGCTCGAACTCGACCTCTTCGCCGTCGTCGTCGGTCAGCACGACCAGATCGTCGTCCTGGCCCTCAAGCTCCTCGTTCTCAAGCGTCTCGTCTGCCATGGTGGCGTTCCGCCTTTCGCGTCGTCGGGTGTGCGTCACGCAGCAGGGGCAGCCCCCTTGGCTATCCCGCGTGATGTGCCCATCGTAGCAGGCGCGCACACAAGCCGCGAGGCGCTCACCGGCCCGCATAGGCGCTTCACAAGGAACGCGGCGCACGAGCAAGCCAGTCATCCCCGTCACACGCCGGGTGCGCTCTCGGGAGATCCAGACTCACCCTCAACTATGGGTCGATCCTCGCCACGTGCCAGATCTATAAGCTCTTGTTGAGAGTGAACGTCACACTTGCCAAAGATGTTGCGCACGTGAGCACCCACCGTGTTGATGGAGACGAGCAGCTCGTCGCGGATAAACGGGCGGTTGCGACCCGCGAGCAGTAGCTCGGCAACCTCGACCTCGCGATCCGTGACCATACGCGTCGCGCAGGCCTAGCGCCTCCCGATGGATGAGGTCCTCGATACTCGGCGTTTCCCCGGCGCTTTCGCGCTGCACGCTCGTGTCGTCGGCCCCGACGACAGGTGCGCCCTGTCAGCCGCCCGAGACGGCGGGGCACACCCCGGAGGGCGCCGCCACAGCAACGCGGCTCGACGTGGGAGCACCCTCGCCGTTGGAATGCGAATCTCTCGCCGCCATGCCGCGCGTGCGCCGAAAGAGGGCGTCGGGATTGAAGCCAACCATCATCACCACGAGACAGACAACGGCGAGGACGAGCAGAGAAGAGGCCATCACGAGCCCGATCGACAGGCGCTCCATCACGAACAGGCCCAGGGCGCAGCCCGCAAATATGCCCACTCCCTCGCCTAGAGAGAACGCGCCAAACGTGTGGAGGGGATCGCTTCCCATGCGCCGAACCCACTTGGAGGCCCCCAGCCAGCAGCCATACTGCACACCAAACATCCCAAGGAAATTAATGGCGTAGGCGACGACGCGCAAGCTCGGGTCGTCATAGCCAAAGATGAGCGGCACATAACTCAAGACGAATGCCGGCAGGCCCCAGCGATAGGCCAGCGAGAGGTTGAGATAGCGCGAGATGCGGATGCAGAGCACCACCATGACAAGCGACGCAAGGCATGCCCCCGCAAACGGATAGAGGTAGTGCATGAAGTTGTTGCCCAGGCGAGCCGGCGTCGCGATGAGGCGGAAATAAGCGATCTGGAACCACAGCGCACCGGCGAGCACGACGAACGAAAGTATGTCGCGCATGGAGGGACCCGGCCGCCCCGCTTCGCAGCCGCCCTCGCAAGAGAGCGCGCACGCGCCGTTCGCATCAGAAGCCACAGCACGCACGCGGCGCTCGGAAACGCGTAGGGGCTCGTCGACGCGACGGCACGCAAACGCCGCCGATGCTACGCAGAGAGCAACGCACAGCACGAGCGTGAACACGCTGCTCCACTTCGTGAACAGCGGCGCCAGATAGATAACAAAGGCAAGGCCAAACGACACGGGGATCGCCAGCTCGATGCGCGCCTCGTCATCAGAGCCGAGACGGGAGCCCCACACCATCGTGAATAGTGCGACGCCGACGCCGCACACCAGCCCTCCGATGGCGTGAACCTGCCAGAACAGCGTCGTTCGCTCGAGCCAGGCCACCCACACCAGAGCGCTGCCGAGCATCGAGACACCTGCGGCAAGGATGGCGAAGCGCGCATCCGCCGCAACAGCGCGCACGCGCGGACGCGAAGACAGGGCGAGGCCAAGCGCGCCACAAACGCCCTCGGCAAGCCCGCTGAACATCCAGATGCGCTCAAGGCACCACTGCGTCGGCGTACCGACGACAGCGGGATCCGGCGTCGCGAGGCCACAGCCAAACAGCGTGCAATACAGCCAGGCAAGGAAGAGTGCAAAGCCCACGTCGCGCCGCCAGTAGGTCGACAGGTGCCGCCGAAAGTACGATCTCATCCCGCCCCCCGATTTGTTTTCCCCTATCAGCACCATTATAAGAAACGCCCGCCACGGGACCCCACGCCCACCAAACGCACGCAAGGACATCTCCGCCTCGATAAAAGCCGCCCGTGTGGTGCCATAGGATAGCCTCGCAAGGATTACACGACCAACCTGCGGAAATGTCTGTAAATAGCCGAGTCAAGGTGAGATGGGGGCGTCCTTCTAAATCCGAGTTCTCACCTTGTATCGGCTATTGAATCCCTCCCTTTGTTTCGAAACAATGAACTCGTCTGCGATGCGCGTCAGGGGGCGCGCACCAGACGCAATGCGACGCCCCCATGGGGCGCCTGCACGTAAGGGAGAAAGTAAGGAGAGGAGAGCCATGACAGAAGGGACGATGAATCGTCGCCAGTTCGTCGCGGCCATGGGCGCCCTGGGCGCCGTGTCCGTCGCGGGCGTCGGCCTCGGTTCTATGCCGTCGCTGGGCGTGGCCGCCGACGCGGAGTTCCCCGCGCCTCAGAGCGGCAAGCCCATCGAGGCCAAGGTTGATCCCAAGACAGGCGACGTCACGGTCAACGAGGACGTACTCGTGCGCTATTCGACGTGCGTCGGCTGCTACAGCTCGTGCGGCAACCGCGTGAAGCTCGACCGCGAGAGCGGTCGCGTGCTCAGCGTGGGCGGCAACCCCTACAACCCCGCTTGCGCCTATCCGTACCTGGACTTCACCGCCCCGCTCACCGAGGCGTTCCAGTCCATGAGCTATGCCAATGGCAAGGGCAACCAGCTGCGCGGCACCGTCTGCGGACGCGGCAACGGTACGCTCGACGCCGTGAGCCAGCCCGACCGCATCACCGTGCCGCTCAAGCGCGCCGGCAAGCGCGGCGAGGGTAAGTGGAAGCCCATCAGCTGGGATCAGCTCATCACCGAGGTCACCGAGGGCGGCAAGCTGTTCGCCGAGATCGGCGAGGATCAGGAGATCGAGGGCTTCAAGGCGCTGCACGACAACGTGACGCCGCTGGATCCCGAGAAGCCCATGCTCGGCCCCGTGTCGAACCAGGTGTGCATGTTCGGCGGCCGCTCCGACGGCCGCGGCGCGTTCAGCAGCCGCTTCACCGGCACGTACGGCACCATCAACCAGTACGGCCACGGCTCGTCTTGAGCAGGCGCACAGGGAGCGAGTTCGCTCTACGCCAGCATGGAGAACGGCCTGACCCCCGAGCTTGAGGGCAGCGAGTACGGCCTGTGGATCGGCGGCTTCCCCGGCGGAAGCGGCATCAACTACCAGAGCTCCGGCAAGCGTTCCATCAAGAACCTCGCCGAGGGCAACATCAAGATGGACGTCATCGACTGTACGCTGGCCAACGGCAGCGTCACCTCAACGATGCCCGGCATCAACTGGGTGCCGATCAAGCCTGCGACGAACGGCGCCTTCACGGCGGCGCTCACGAGCCTCATCATCGACGCCGGCACGTACAACGAGGACTATCTGAGCTTCACGACGCAGCAGGCCGCCGTTGACGGCGGGTACGCGTCGTACACCAACGCCAGCTACCTCGTCATCGTCGACGAGACCCACGAGAACTACCTCAAGCTCATGCGCGCTGCGGATGCAGGCCTGGAGGCCCCCGCGCCCGCCGAGGGCGAGGAAAAGGCTCCCGAGGCCTACGTCGTCATCGATCGCGCGACCGGCGAGCCGTGCGTGCACAGCCAGTGCGCCCAGGGCCAGCTCGACTATGAGGGCGAGGTCAACGGCGTCAAGGTCCGCACGGCCTTCTCGATCCTGTCCGAGAACGTCCACGCCTACACCGAGGACGAGTACGTCGAGATCACCGGCGTCCCCGCCTCCGAGCTCGAGCGCATCGCTAAGGAGTACACCTCCCATGGCACGCGTGCCTGCATCTGGTTCAAGGGCGGTGCCACGCAGTCCGTCAACGGCATGGAGTCGGCCATGGGCTGCGCCGTGCTGCGCGCGCTCATCGGCGCCAACCAGATGATCGGCGGCAACGCGCCCAACGGCATGAGCCCCACCACCACCGGCAACGGCGCCCGCTACCAGCTCTCCAAGTTCGAGAAGGCCGACGTCTCCACGAAGAACGCCAGCTACATCTCGCGCACCGGCAAGACCTGGGAGTCGACCGACGAGTACAAGGCCCGCGTGGCCGCCGGCGAGACCGACCCCAAGCCCCTGCTGCCCTGGTATCCGTTCGGCCCGGCCTCTGACAGCCAGGCGCTCATGTCCATCGTCAACGTGTACCCGTACCAGTGCAAGATCATGATGACCTGGATGAACAACATGCTCCAGGGCACGCCGGGTGCCATGCGCGACGAGGTCCTCGCCAAGCTGGCCAACACCTCGGTCATCCCGCTGCACATAGCCTGCGACATCGTCGTCGGCGAGGAGGCCCAGTACGCCGACTACATCGTGCCCGACGTGAGCACGTACGAGAGCTTCGGCCTGCCGACGGTCGGCAGCTCGTTCTCCGGCTACGGCAGCTCCGTGCGCTGGCAGGTCAAGACGCCCGAGAGCATGCAGCTCGACGACGGCCGCTACGCGAGCTGGGAGACGTTCCTCGTCGACGTCGCCAAGGCATGCGAGCTGCCCGGCTGGGGCGATGACGCCATCGCCGACGTCGACGGCAACACGTGGCCGCTCAACGACGCGAGCGACTACTACCTCAAGGCCGTCGCCAACCTCGCCTATGCCGACGACGACCCCGTCGACGACATCGACCCGACCGAGGAGCACATCCAGGGCCTCGACGAGCTGCCCGAGAGCTTCAAGGCCGCCGTCAGCAAGACCGAGTGGCCCAAGGTCGAGAACGTCCTGTCGCGCGGTGGACGCTACTGGCCCATCGAGTACGTCTGGGGCGAGAACGGCCGCAGCCGCTGGCTCGACGAGAACCTCACGATGATCTACAGCGAGCGCCGCGCCACGGCCACGAACTGCTACGGCGGCGAAAGCCCCGCGGGCGGCAAGAGCCTGCCCGGCACGCTGCGCTACATGCCGCAGACGTTCTCCGACTGGTCGCTCATGAGCGATCACTTCTCCACAGAGGAGTACCCGTTCATGGTGTCGGAGCACAAGCCGCGCTTCCGCTCCATCTCGATGCTGTCGAACAGCCCGATCATGCGTGACCTGTGCGCGCACAACTACATCGAGATGAACGACGAGGACGCCGCCCGCCTCGGCATCAAGGACGGCGACAAGGTCAACGCCATCACGCCGCTCGGCGACGTGACCGAGGGCGAGGTCATGGTGCGCGGTGGCCAGGCCAAGGGTGCGTTCTCGATGTCGTTCGGCTATGGCCACCTGGCCTACGGCGCCCAGGACGTCGAGATCGACGGCAAGCTCACGCCGGGCAACCCCGACATCGCCGCCGGTGCCCGCACGCGCATGATGCTCGACCCGACCGTCGGCGAGGATGTCCTGTGCGTCATCGCAGACAAGGACGCCGCGTGCCCCGGCCGCAACGGCGGTATGTTCAAGATCGAGAAGGCATAAGGGAGGTATGGTCATGAGCGATAAGAGATTTGGCATGCTGATCGACCTCTCCCTGTGCATCGGCTGCAACGCGTGCGCTGTGGCCTGCAAGGAAGAGAACGACGTGCCGCTGACGTGCTTCAACACGTGGGTGGAGAGCTTCGACGTGCAGGATGCCGAGGGTCGTGTCCGTCGCGCCAACGTCCCAAAGCTGTGCAACCACTGCGAGAACCCGGCGTGCGTCGAGGTCTGCCCCGCCGACGCCACCTATGCGGCAGAGGACGGCACCGTTCTCGTCGACGTTGAGAAGTGCATCGGCTGCGGCGCCTGCGTGCAGGCCTGCCCCTACGGCGCGCGCTACATCAACCCGGAGCTCAACGTGGCCGGCAAGTGCACGTTCTGCCACCACCGCTCCGAGAACGGCCTGCTCCCAGCCTGCGTGGCGACGTGCGTGTCGAACGCCCGCATCTTCGGCGATCTGAACGACCCGGACAGCGACATCTCCAAGCGCCTCGCCGAGGTCGACACGGAGGTCCTGCTGCCCGACACCGGCCTGAACCCCTGCGTGTACTACGTGGGGCTCGACAAGACGATGGCCATGCCTAAGCGCTCCGCCGTCCACAAGGGTGGCAACGTCCTGGAGCCCTACGCTGGGTTCCAGGGTGCCGCTGACGGCGAGGCCAAGGCCGCCAGCTCCACGAAGGACAGCAAGTAACGGACTCACGCACGTAGCTTGCTTCTAAAACATCGGCGCCCCCGGAGAAGCTCTCACGCCATCTCCGGGGGCGCCCCTGGGTATAAGAGGCGGCGCACAACCAGCCGCGACCGCAGCCACACACAAGGGGGACCACCATGGATTCCGAGACTGGACAGATGCTTGCCGGGTACGCCGTGCTAGCCGAGACGTGCGCCGAGGCCCTGCTTAGCGAGCCGAGCAACGCCGTCTTGGATGACGTGCGCCGCGTTGCCCACGCGTTGGGTGATACCCGGTTCGACGACGTTGCCGCGAGCCCCGAGCTCACGCAGCGCTACTACAACCGCCTGTTCGTCTCGAGCAGCCCCTACTACGTGCCGCTCGTCGAGAGCTCCATCACGAAGCGCGTCACGAGCGAGGGCCGCCTCGTCTACGGGCCAATGACGAGCAGCCGCGGCGACCACGCGCTGTCCTGCTATCGCACCGTCGGCTTTGACTTCCGGGCGCTCAAGGGCTACGACCTGGCCGTCAAGTCCCTGCATCCCGACTCGCTCTCCGTCGAGCTCGCTTTCCTCGCCGAGCTCGCTCGCACCGCCTGCGCCAACGACGCAGCAGACGAGACCCGCGAGTCGGCCCGTCGCCTGCTCTCCGACTTCGTCGCACGCCACACGGCCTGGTTTGCCGACGCCGCAGACTGCCTGGCCAGCTCCGACGACGACCTCTACGCCCGCGTCGCCTCGCTCGCTGCCGACGCGACGAAGGAGCTCGCCGAAGCGCTGTAAGGCCCACACCTCGCGACGGGGTCGACGCCACGGAAACGGCAGCTGGGGAACAGCTTGCGTCCATGTGCAGCGCAAGCCTTCCCTGCTGTACGTCCAAGCGCACCCGCGTCGCCGCTATCCCTCGAGCTGCCGCAACAGGTTGACCATCTCGATGGCACCCGTCGCGCAGTCAAAGCCTTTGTTCCCGGCCTTCGTGCCCGCGCGCTCGATAGCCTGCTCGATGTTCTCCGTCGTCAGCACGCCAAACATTACCGGGACGCCCGTCTTGAGCGCCGTCTGTGCAACGCCTTTGGACACCTCGCTGCACACGTAGTCATAGTGACTCGTTGCGCCGCGAATGACAGCCCCGAGCGCAATGACGGCGTCGTAGCGACCGCTCTGCGCCATCTTTTGCGCAACGAGCGGGATCTCGAACGCGCCAGGCACCCAGGCGACCGCCACGTCGTCATCGGCAACGTCATGGCGACGCAGGGCGTCAAGAGCGCCGTCGAGTAGCTTGCTGACGATGAACTCGTTGAATCGCGCGGCAACGATGCCGACCTTGATGCCCTGAGAAACTACCTTGCCCTCAAACGCCTGCATATCACGACCCCTTCTCTTGAATGGTGTTATGAGTCTGGTTTTGCGGTGTTTCGAACCCCGGACGTCCAAACCTTCCCTGTGTCTACTGCCTAAAACACGAGCATGTGTCCCATCTTTTCCCGCTTGGTCTTGAGATATCCCAGGTCACGGTCGGTGGCCTCCACCTGTATCGGCACACGCCCCAAGATCTGGAGTCCAAAGTCCCCGAGCTGATACATCTTGTCGGGATTGTTCGTCAGAAGGCGCATCGAGCGGACGCCGAGATCGCGCAGGATCTGGGCACCGATGTGGTACTCGCGCAGGTCGGGGGCAAAGCCAAGCGCGAGGTTCGCCTCGACGGTATCCATGCCGCGATCCTGCAGCGCATAGGCCCTGAGCTTGTTAATAAGCCCGATGCCGCGCCCCTCCTGGCGCATATAGAGCAGGATCCCGCGTCCCTCTTGCTCGATCTGCGCCATGGCTGCGGCAAACTGCTGGCCGCAGTCGCAGCGCCGCGAGCCAAACACCTCACCCGTGAGGCACTCGGAGTGCACGCGGCACAGCACGTCCTCACCGTCGCCGATGTCGCCCTTCACAAGCGCGACGTGGTGCTCGCCAGAAAGCGTGTCCTCATAGCCATACGCCATGAAGTCGCCGTACTTCGTGGGCATCTGCGTGACGATGGCACGCTCAACCAGCCTCTCGTGGCGTTTGCGATACGTCTGCAGATCCTTGATCGTAATGAACGCAAGCCCCCACTCCCGCGCCATCTCGATAAGCTCGGGCGTACGCGCCATCGTGCCGTCGTCTTTCATGACCTCACAACACAGGCCGACTTGCTTGAGACCGGCGAGGCGCATGAGATCGACGGTCGCCTCCGTATGCCCGTTGCGCTCGAGCACCCCATGAGGCCGCGCGATGAGCGGAAACATGTGTCCGGGCCGTCGGAAGTCCTCGGGGCGCGCGTCGTCCGCAACGCACATGCGAGCCGTAAGCGCCCTCTCGACAGCCGAGATGCCCGTCGTCGTGCTGGCGTGGTCAATAGATACGGTGAACGCGGTCTCGTGGTTATCCGTGTTGCGGGCGACCATGGGCCCAAGGCCGAGCTTGTCGGCATAGAGCTTCGACATGGGCAGGCAGATAAGCCCTCTGGCATGGCACGCCATAAAGTTCAGGTTCTCTGTCGAGCAAAACTCGGCGGCGCAGATGAGGTCGCCCTCGTTCTCGCGCTCCGGGTCGTCGGTGCATAGGATGAGATGACCCTGACGCAGCTCGTCAAGTGCCTCTTCGATGGTGTTGTACGTGAACATGCCGGTCTCCTTTTCCCTGTGAAAGGTCTGCACGCCGTCTTCAGGCTGAGAGCCAGAACTATCCGAGAGCGCTGGCGCCGGAGCCACCGTCTCAGGCAAAGCCGTTATGTTCGAGAAAGGCGAGGTCAAGGGTGGTATGGGAGGCGCCGTTTTTGGGAACGCGGTCAGGCAGGGCCAGCGCTCCCCCGCACACCAGGCGCGCAACGTACTTGCCGATGACATCGTTTTCGAGGTTCACGACGTCACCCACGCGCTTACGGCCCAACGCCGTGACCTCGAACGTGTGCGGGATGACAGAGACGCTGAATGTGCCCGCTTGCTCGTCGACGCGCGCAACAGTGAGGCTGATACCGTCGACAGCGACGGATCCTTTCTCGACGATGAGCGCCATGACGTCACGCGCGGCTCGTATGGTGAGCCAGACTGCGTTGTCGTCGCGTTCGATAAGGACGATCGTGCCCGTGCCGTCGATATGCCCCGAGACGATGTGGCCACCGAATCGCCCATCTGCCGCCATGGCGCGCTCGAGGTTCACGGGGGTACCGGGACGCGCCGAGGCCAGAGAGGAGCGGCCGAGCGTCTCGTGCATGACGTCCGCGGAGAAACCGCCCTGCCCAACCGATGTCGCCGTAAGGCACACGCCGTTGACGGCGACCGAATCGCCTATCTTGAGATCGCCGAGCACAACGCAGGCACCCACCTCGAGCGTACACGAGCGATCGCCTCGACGCACGCTACGGATGGCCCCGAGTTCCTCGACAATGCCGGTGAACATCAGCGACCGCCTCCCTCGCCTGCGGAGGCACGCCCGGGCGCATCGGAGTCGCGTGGGCCCAGCACGTCGCTCTCGATGAGAAAGTCGTCGCCGAAGCGGCGCACAGTCGGGCTGCCGAGCAGCACGGCATGCGCCGGATCGCTCACGCCGGCCCCCATGACGGGAGAGGGGGCGCCGGATCCGCCGAACATCTTGGGCGCCACATAAGCCTGCACGCGCTGCACGATGCCGGACTCGAGGGCCGCGGCATTGAGCGTCGGCCCTCCCTCGAGGATGACGCTGTCGATCCCCAGCTCGCCGAGCTTGGCCATGAGTAGGGGCAGGTCAACCTTGCCGTCGGGCCCGGGAACGTCGAGGACGTGTGCGCCCGCTCTGCAGTACGCCTCCTTGCGGGAAGGATCAGAGCAGGCCGTCGCGATGACAACGGGGCCAGGCGAGACATCGGCCGAGGTTCCCTCGGCCGCAGGTCGCCTTTCTCCCCTCGCGTCTCTCCCCAGCAGAGCCGACTCGCCCAGGCCGCGCGTAGCAAGTCTTGCGGTACGCACGAGCTGGGAGTCGAACGGCGTGCGCAAGTAAGTGTCCACAACGACGCGCACCGGCTCGTGCCCGCCAGACATACGGCATGTGAGCAGCGGGTCATCAGCCAGCACCGTCCCCACGCCCACCATGACGGCGGCATAGCGGCTGCGATCGGCATGAACGCGCCGCAGAGCGCTCTCACCGGTAACCCAGCGCGAGGCCCCAGTTCTCGTGGCGACCTTGCCATCCATCGTCATGGCGTACTTCATCGTGACAAACGGCGTCTTGGTAGTGATGTAGTGAAAGAACACCTCGTTGAGCTTGTCGCAGGCGGCACGGGCTATGCCCTCGTCAATACGCACGCCCGCCTCACGCAGCAAGCCAACCCCGCGCCCGGCAACAAGCGGATTGGGGTCGGCAGACCCAACGACGACGCGCCCGATGCCTGCCTCGATGATGGCCTGCGTACAGGGAGGCTGGTGCCCGCTATGACAGCACGGTTCGAGCGTGGCATAGAGCGTGGCGCCGCGCGGATCCTCGACACAGGATGCCAGGGCGTTGCGCTCGGCGTGCGCCTCGCCGTAGCGCTCATGCCAGCCCTGGCCGATGATGCGCCCCTCGCGCACGATGACGCAGCCAACCTGGGGGTTCGGGTTAACCCACCCGCCCCCTCTGCGCGCCAGATCTATCGCCTGATGCATGAACGTAACATCGCTCATATGGCTCATCCCCCTGGACGAAACGGCCCTGAATAGAAATGCCTCCAGGGTTCGTCGGAGAGATGGCTGGATAGTCTGGGCCCACGAGATCCAGGCTTTGCCACGGCACAGGGGGCGAGCGCCCCGCAAGAAAAAGCCCTGGGAGCAGGAAAGATATCTGCTTCCAGGGCCTCGATGTCTATGCGAACGCGCACGCACTCAGTACGCACGTCTCCAAAATCTTCTTCCATCCAGACCATACTGTTGGCCTCGGAATTTCACCGGGTCTGCCCCTTTCGGGGCTCGCGGGCTTTACCGCCAGTGGGGAATCGCACCCCGCCCTGAAGATTTCTATTCAATTTGCGCGAACAGTACACCTAGACAAGCATCGCGTCAATAGGGAATTTTGGCACACAGGCTCCCGTAAAAGTAAACGGTCCAGCGCCCCGCCAAGGCCGGCTTGCCTCAGAGCACGAGCTCGAAACCGATGCGGCGACGGGAGAGCTCACCGGGATCCGAGATCTCGATGGCGCAGCAGCGCGTGAAGCCGGCCTTCTCGAAACCGCGCTGCATGGGGACGTTGCCCTCGTGCGTGTCAACGCGCACGCTTGTCAGACCCAGCTCCCGCGCTCGTTCGACACCAGCCGTGAGCAGGGCGTTTGCCACACCGCGTCGCCGCGCCTTCGCCGAAACGGCAAGTCGGTGCATCACGAGGTACGTGGCGGCGCCGTCGCGGGGCGTGTTGGGCGACGACGTGAGCCACGCGCCCTCCGTAACGGTGTCGTAGTCCGCCTCGCCCCCTTCGAACAGCGCGATCGCGCCTAGGATCGTCCCAGCAGGCAGCGGCACGCAGCCTTCCGGCATGGCATCGTCCTCCTGCGCCACGGCAAGCAACGTGTGACCGCCAGCTATATCCGCCTCGATCTTCTCCGCCGTGGGGTTGCCTCCCTGCCACTGGTCGAGTCCCTGTGCCGCCAGTGCAGCCTTCCCGTCGGCGATGATGCCAAGCACGGCATCCAGATCGCCTATCACCGCCTGTCGAATCTCCATGCGCGTCCCTTTCGTGTGCCGGCATCGGTTGCATTCGAGCGCGCTCGATAGCCTATCATGTGGCTCCGTATCTTACCGCTTGTCCCGCGTCGTCTTGTAACGGCGCGCCGCTCCCCCATCGCAGAAAGCGAGCCGTCCCATGGCACAGGCCACGAAGCACGCCCCCTCTGCCGCAGCGCTTGCCGAGCGCGACCGTCGCTGGCAGTTTCTCACGAGCTATGCCATCAAGTGGATCGCCATCGTCACGATGGTGCTCGACCACGTGGCCGCCATCGTCATCTGGCAGGTCTACGGTGACGTCTACCGCAGCGGCGCTCGGCTCGACGCACAGGGTTGGTACGACCTCTACCTGCTCATGCGCCACATCGGACGCGTCGCGTTCCCGCTGTTCTGCTTCCTGCTGGCCGAGGGCTTCGCGCACACGCACAGCAAGCCTAAGTACGCCTGGCGCCTGTTCCTGTTTGCGCTCATCTCGGAGTGGCCATACGACTGGGCGCTCTACGGTACGGGGCTCGAGTTCACCCGGCACCAGAACGTCATGTTCACGCTACTCGTGAGCTTCTTGGCGCTCTGGGCGGGAGAGGCGCTCGGCGGGCTCATCGACCGAGCCATAGCGCGCGGGCGCACCGGCGCCCACAGCGACCTCGCTGCAAACGGTAACTCCCTGGGGACAAACTCGGCGTCGCGCAGCCTCACGCCTGTCGTCGTCATCGCGACGATCGTGTTCATCCTCCTCGGCGCCTGGTTCGCAGACATCACCGAGATGAGCTACCACGCGTTCGGTGTCCTGCTCCCCGGGGCACTCTATCTGGCGCGGCGCTCGCGCGTGCTCCAGGTCGCGCTTGGCTGCGCCCTTGTGGCCTGGTACTGCTGGGACCACGGCGGCGACCTGTTCGAGAGCTACGCCGTCATCGGCCTGCTGCTGCTGTTCCTGTACAACGGGAAGCGCGGTCGCTCCATGAAGTGGTTCTTCTACGTGTTCTACCCGGCGCACATGCTCATCATCGGCGTTATTGCCCAGCTCATGGGGTAAGCGCCTGCCGAGCACAGTCAGAGCAGGAGTAGACAGCCCCCGGATGGCCAAAAGTACCTAGGTTTGCGAGTGTGCCTCGGTCATCCCATGCCCTCCGTCGGCGTGAATCAGGGTGCGCGCAAGAAAAAGCGCAGGTGGCGCGTCTCTGCTGAGCTCCCGGATGCGCCACCAACGCCTGCAGGACTCGCAAGCCTCGGTAGTTTTGTCCACAGAGACGTCGTTTTGTCCTGCTTTGGCAAGCAGGGGCGGCTCCCATCAGCGGAAGCCGCCCCTGTGACAAGAAATACCGCCTCATCTGAGGCTAAACCAGGCCACGCTCGCCCTCTACGCCATCTTCTCCGCAAGCAACTGGTTGAACAGCTTGGGGTTGCCCTTGCCGTGGCTTACCTTCATGCACTGGCCCACGAGGTAGCCGATGACCTTGGCGTTGCCGCCCTTGTACTGCGCCACCTGGTCGGGGCAGGCCTCGATGACCTGCGCGACAATCGGCTCGAGCGCAGACGTGTCACTCACCTGCCGCATGCCGTGCGCATCGACGATGGCCGCCGGGTCCTCGCCGCTGTCCGCCATGAGGTCGAACACCTCGCGCCCCTGCTTGGACGTAATGGCGTCGCTGGCCAGCAGCTCGGAGAGGCTGCGCACCTGGGCCGGCGTGATAGACGTCTCCTCGAGCGACGAGCCCGCCGCCTTGAGGTAGCCCGTCAGGTCGTTCAGCACGACGTTGGCCACTGCCTGGCCCAGCTTGGCGGGCACACCCTCCATCGCTGCCTCGAAGAACCGCGCGTAGGCCGGGTCGCCGGCGAGCTGCCCCGCGTCGGCGTGCCGTAGGCCGAAGTCGCGCTCGTAGCGGGCGCGGCGCTCGTCGGGCAGCTCGGGCAGCTTGGCGCGTACCTCGTCGATAAACGCGTCGGACAGGTCGTAAGGCGCGAGGTCAGGCTCGGGGAAGAACCGATAGTCGTCGGCCGTCTCTTTCGTGCGCATGACGAGCGTGCGCTTCGTCGACGTCTCCCAGTGACGCGTCTCCTGCGCGACACGCCCGCCCTCCTCGAGCACCTCGGCCTGGCGGCGGATCTCGTACTCGAGGCCGTCGTGCAGGCTCTTGAACGAGTTGAGGTTCTTGAGCTCCGTCTTCGTGCCCAGACCGGTCGTGCCGCGACGGCGCAGCGACACGTTGCCGTCACAGCGCATGGAGCCGCTCTCCATGGAGCAGTCGGAGATGCCCAGCGCCAGGAATATCTGGCGGAGCTTCTCCATGAACAGGCGCGCTTCCTCGGGGCTGCGCATGTCCGGCTCCGTCACGAGCTCGATGAGAGGCGTGCCGCAGCGGTTGTAGTCGATGAGCGAGGCCGTCGCCCCGTCGATGCGTCCGTCGATGCCGCCGACGTGCACCATCTTGGCGGCGTCCTCCTCCATGTGGATGCGCGTGATGCCGATGTGCGCTGTATAACTGCCGTCGTCAGCGCGGGTGACCTCGCCATCGTCGTAGCGCTCGGCAGAGCCGGACGCCGATACCTCCAGGTCGAGCCAGCCACCCATGCAGAAGGCAATCGGGCCTTGCGTCGTCTGGAAGTTCTTGGCCATGTCGGGATAGAAGTAGTTCTTTCGATAGAACATCGAGTGCTTCATGATCTGGCAGTTCGTGGCCAAACCGGCGAGCACGATAGACTGGATGGCAGCCTTATTCGGCACGGGCAGCGCGCCGGGCATGCCCAGGCACACGGGGCAGACGTTCGTGTTCGGCTCATCGTCGTGAGACAGACGGCAGCTGCAGAACATCTTCGTCTGCAGCGTCGTGAGCTCCGTGTGGATCTCCAGGCCGATGACCGGCTCCCACGTCTGCAGAACCTCCGCGAGGCTCTTCATTACAGCTCGCCTCCCTTCTCGGCAAACGCCGACGCGACAGGCGCGGGCCCGTAGGCCTCCTGCAGCGACGCGGCGATGCGCAGCAGCTCGTCGTCCTTGAACGCGGGACCGACGAGCTGGGCACCCACAGGCAGCCCCGAGTCGGCACCCAAGCCAACCGGCACCGTGATGCCGGCGTTGCCCGCGATGTTGATGGAGATCGTAAACATGTCGGACAGGTACATCTCCGTGGGGCTGCTCATCTCGCCGAACTTGAACGCCGTGCGCGGGCTTGCCGGCATGAGGATGGCGTCAACCTGCTCGAATGCGGCGCGATAGTCGGCCGTGATGAGGGCGCGCACCTGTTGCGCCGGGTAGTAGTACTCGTCGTACACGCCGGAGGACAGCAGGTAGGCGCCGAGCAGAATGCGGCGCTTGACCTCGGCCCCGAAGCCCTCGGCGCGCGAGAGCGACGTCATCTCGGCCAGGTCGCGCGCACCGGGGTGCTGGTAGCCGTAGCGCACGCCGTCGAAGCGCGCGAGGTTCGAGAACGCCTCGCACGGGGCAAGCACGTAGTAGGCGCTGATGGCGGCCGCCGCGTTGGGCAGCTCGACGTCCACGAGCGTGGCGCCGCGATCCACGAGAGCCTGAGCCGCGGCGTCGATGGCGGCGACGACCTCGGGCGTCACGCCGTCGGCGTGGTTCATCGCATGCACGATGCCGATGCGCTTGCCCGCAACGCCGTCGTGCAGGTGCGCGCGGAAGCTGGCGTCCCACGCCTGCGACGTGCAGTCGCGCTCGTCGCGGCCGGCCAGCGCGTCCATGGCGAGTGCCACGTCGTCGACGGTGCGGCCGAACGGGCCCACCTGATCAAGCGAGCTACCGAACGCGACGACGCCGTAGCGGCTCACCATGCCGTACGTGGGCTTGAAGCCGACGACGCCGCAGAAGCTCGCCGGCTGGCGGATGGAGCCGCCCGTGTCCGAGCCGAGCGTCAGCGGCAGCATGCCCGCCGCCACGGCCGCCGCCGAGCCGCCCGACGAGCCACCAGGCACGCGTGCAAGGTCGCGGGGGTTGCGCGTCGGCCCGAAGTGGCTCGACTCCGTGGAGGAGCCGAACGCGAACTCGTCCATGTTGAGCTTGCCGAGCGGCAGGCAACCTGCGTCGAGCATGCGCTGGACACAGGTGGCCGTGAAGACGCTCTCGTAGTCCTGCAGCATGCGCGAGCCGCACGTCGTGCGCGTGCCGACGAGGTGCATGTTGTCCTTGAACGCGCAAGGCACGCCGGCCAGAGGCGGCAAGGCCTCTCCCGCCGCCCGGGCCGCGTCGATGCGGTCGGCCGCAGCCAGGGCGAGTTCGGGCGTCACCTGCAGGAAGGCGTGGACGTCGGCATCGCGCGCCTCGACGGCGGCCAAGGCGGCCGTCGCGACCTCGCGGGCGGAGACGTTGCCAGAGGTCACGAGCGTAGCGATGTCGGAGGCGCAGAGCTGGTCGAGCGAGCGGGCGGGGGCGACCATCAGCGCTCACCCCCGTTTCCCAGGATGGAGGGCACGCGGAAGAAACGCCCCTCGGACTGTCCGGCGTTCTCGAGCGCCTCGCCCAGCGGCAGACCAGGCGCCGGCACGTCGTCGCGCATGACGTTGGACAGGTCGCCGATGGGATGGAACACGGGCTCCACGCCATCGAGCTCGTAGGCGCGAATCGGCGCGAGCACGTTGTCGACGGCGTCGTTGAGGTAGGCGGTCATCTCGACGAGCTCCTCGTCGGTGAGCGCGATGCGGGCATAGTCGGCAATGCCCCGCACATCGTTCTGGGAAAGGCTCATGCACATCCCCTCACAGTTGGTTGGCACGGTTGGAAAACTCATGCACCGAAGGATACACCGGGCCCTTTACCTGCGGCGACAAGCTCCCTCAATTGTTCACTCGCCCGAAAAAGAGCCAATGCGCCCCGAGGGGCATTACGCGTCTGTGCCTTCGATCTCGCGGGCGATGGACTCGGCCTTCGCAAGCTCCTCAGGCGTGTTGGCGTTGATGAAGCAGCGCCCCGTCGGCACGGCGCGGGAAACTTCCTCGATCGAGAAGTTGCGCGTGTTGACCTCACCGAGGAAGGCACGCAGGCTGCAAGCTCCGCCCGCAAGCGACGCCTCAAGCTGAGCAAGGCAGCTCCGGCGCCGGTAGACGGCGTGAAACGGCTCGAAGCCGAACTCCGTGCGCGGCACGACGACGTCGAGCGAAGGGTCGTCGGCGAGCAGGCGAAACTGCGCGAGGAACAGCGCGGGACTCGCGAATATCATGTCGCACGCGCACACGGCGACAAAGTCGCAGCGTGCCAGCGACAGCGCAGAGTATAGGCCCGTCAGCGAGCCACGCCGGTCCTTGAGGTCGCGCTCGAGCCGGATGCGGTTTGCCTCGGGCATCTGCGCGAGGAAGGAGAGGTTCTCCGGCTCGTTCGTCGTGATGAGCAGCTCGGAGGCTATGGGGGCCAGGCGCCCCGCTATGCGCTCGATGAGCGGGCGTCCCAAAAACGGCACCGTTGCCTTGGAGCGCCCCATGCGCCGCGACTCGCCACCCGCCTGGATGGCCACCGTCAACGGCGGCAAGCCGAGCGCCGTCGCCCGCAGCGTCTGTTCGTCTTCCACGCTTCTCCCCCGCTCGCCCCTATGCGTCGAAACATCGCCATGGTACCCCCATCGCACACAAAAATGGCGCGCACGTCCTCAAAAAGACGCACGCGCCACGCCGAGGCAAAACTTCTGAGGAGCGTCTACTTCACAGCGTCGAAACCCTGGGACAGATCGGCGAGGATGTCGTCGATGTGCTCCGTGCCTATGGACAGGCGTACCGTCGTCGGACGAATGCCAGCCGCAAGTAGCTCCTCCTCGTTGAGTTGGCTGTGCGTCGTCGAGGCGGGGTGGATGACGAGAGACTTGACGTCAGCGACGTTCGCAAGTAGTGAGAACAGCTTGAGCGACTCGGTGAACTTCTTGGCCGTCTCGGCGTCTCCCTTGATGTCAAACGTGAAGATGGACGCGGCACCGTGCGGGAAGTAGCGGTCGTACAGCTCCTTGGCGTGGCCCGTGGCCAAGCTCGGGTGGTTGACGCGCTCGACCTGGGGGTGGTGAGCCAGGAAGTCAACGACCTTCAGCGCGTTCTCGACGTGGCGCTCGACGCGCAGCGACAGCGTCTCGAGGCCCTGGAGCAGCAGGAATGCGTTGAACGGAGACAACGTCGGGCCTTGGTCGCGCAGCAGCGTGGCGCGCGCCTTGAGGATGTAGGCGGCCGCCCCGCCCGCCTGCGCGAACACGATGCCGTGGTAGGAGGGGTTCGGCTGGGAGATGCCGGGGAACTTGTCCGAGGCCGTCCAGTCGAAATTGCCGCCGTCGACGATGAGGCCGCCCATGACGGTACCGTGGCCGCCGATGAACTTCGTGGCGGAGTGCACGACGACGTCGGCCCCGTGCTTGAGCGGCTGCTGCAGGTAGGGCGTCGAGAACGTCGCATCCACGATGAGCGGCACGCCGTGACGGTGCGCGACGGCGGACACGGCCTCGATGTCGAGGACGTCGGAGTTGGGGTTGCCCAGCGTCTCCCCGTAGACCAGCTTCGTGTTCGGCCTGATGGCAGCTTCGAAGTTGGCCGGGTCGTGCGGGTCGACAAACGTAACTTCGACGCCGCGGTCGCGCAGCACGTGGCTAAAGAAGTTGATCGTACCGCCGTAGAGGTCAGCCGCCGCAACGATGTGGTCACCGGCCGTGGCGATATTGGAGACGGCGATGTCTATCGCAGCGGCGCCCGTCGCGACGCCCAGCGCCCCAACGCCGCCCTCGAGTGCGTTGATGCGCTGCTCGAGTACGTCCACGGTCGGGTTCGTGAGGCGCGAGTAGATGTTGCCGCCCTCGGCGAGGCCGAAGCGGCCCGCGGCCGTGGCGGAGTCCTTGAACACGTAGGACGTCGTGGCGTAGATCGGGACGGCGCGCGCATCGGTCGAGGGGTCGGGGCTCTCCTGGCCGGCGTGCACTTGCAGCGTCTCGAAGTGATAGTGCGGTGCGGTCTGATCAGCCATGGCAGGCAACCTTTCAGGAAGAGGGCACACCGGCGGCGCGCCGCAGCGGCGGACATCACAGCCCGTCAGGTTGTTTGGCATTACATACCTATCAATATAGTATGTCAATAGGTTTATGTTACGACCGCGTTACGCCTCTGGCGTCGCCGTCACGTCCTCGTCACCAAGATCCAGACCGGCGGCACCTTGGCTCATGAGCTGCGCAATCGTAATGCCCGCAAGGTATTCGTCCACGACAGATCCCAGGCCCTCCCACACGGGAAGCGTGGGGCAGCTGCCCGCCCGGTCGCAGTCGTTCGTCGAGCATGCCAGGCATGCAACGGGAGCCAGCGAGCCTTCCGTGGCACGAAGCACGTCAATGACACGGCAGTCCGCCGGGTCGGTCGCGAGGCGATAGCCACCCCCCTTGCCGCGCACGCCCACGATGACGCCGGCCTTCGACAGCGACGACGCGATGCTCTCGAGATACTTCTCGGACAGACCCTGTCGCTGCGCGATGTCAGCGAGCGGGACAAACGTCCCTCCGACGCTGTGGTCGGCAAGGTCGATGACGGCGCGCAGGGCGTAGCGTCCCCGGGTTGAGATCATCATGCTCCCAGACTCCCCTCTTCCGTCAGGGGCGCCCCGTCTGACGCGCGGACGAGCGCCCGAGGCACACGGTCTCGATACTCTCTGCGCTTCAGGCTACCATGTTCGTGGGAGAAAAGTGAGCACGCGGCGTACTTCCCCTCATATACGGTAGGCAATTCACGGCCGTCCGCTACGGTAGGCAATTCACGGCTGCCCGCTCACCATCTGCGGGAAAGTGCCCTCAGCGGCGTCGGTGAACGGTACAATCGGAGCGTTGTCAGCGGTGCGGGGCAGCAACCCGCCCGCTCTCGCGCGCAAAAGAAAGAGGACGCCTCCCCATGATCGACCTGCCCCTGGGCTTAACGCTCAGTTTTGACAGCCTTTTGGCCTTTGTTCACGAGCTGCCAGGCGACATCGTCCTGTTCTTCTTTCTCACGCGCCTGTTGCCCATGCGCCACAAGCCAGCGTTTTGGGCCATCTCGCTGTCCCTACGCGCATTTTTGACAACGCTGGGCAGTCAGATCCTCCCGATCGTCTTTGGCCAGACAGGCGGCGCGCTCGCCGGCATGATTCTCATCCTGTTCCAGATTTTTTTCCTCCCCGTCCTGTTCTGCCCACGGAAGACTTTCGGCAAAAGCCTGCTCGTCACCGCCGCCGCGGCGGCCATCCAGGGAACGCTATCTTCCATCTGCTCTTTGCTCATCGACGGGCCCGCGCAGATGGACGCCACCATCACATGGGATGCGGCCCTCGCGCACCCAGCGCCTTTTATCGCCTCGATGATCGCAGGCCCCCTCGCCACGGCATGCGGCCTGTCAGCCCTCGAGACGTTCCTGTACCGACGCGTGCCTCACGATGTCGGACGCCATGCCTGGCCCTACCTTGCTACGCTCATTGTGCTTGGACTCACAAGCACGACGGTTGTTATCGCCCTGTCAGCACTGTCCTCAGCCGGGCTCAGGCCGAACGCGGGGCTCGTGATCTGCGTGCTGGTCCTGCTCGTCGCCTCCGTTGTCCTGACGCCCGTTCTCATCGCCTCTGTCGAGAGCTTCGGCAGGCAACAGCGTGCTCAGCAGCGCGCAGACGCATTGAGCGCTCAGCTCGATACGATGCTCGAGGGCTACAAGGACATAAACGCCGAGATAGAGGATGTTGCCCGTCTGCGCCACGACCTCAAGAACCAGCTGGCAACAGCCGCCGCCCTCCTCAAGAAGGATAAACGCGATGCCGCAAGGGAGCATTTGCAGGGTACGCTCGCCGACCTGACGCGCGCCTGCGCCGCTTCGTCCCTCTGCCCGGCAGACCCCGATGAGAAGGGCCTCTGATGTATGTTGCCGCCTGCGCTGCCGTCGCTCTTGCCGGCATCATTCAGATCGCACTCGTCATCCAAATGGCGCGTCATCTCCATGCAGAGGGCATCAGCGTGCTGCCTGCCACCCTCCCGCTCATGCAACTAGCAAGCGCCGTGCTCACCCTGCTGTTGTTGCAGCCTCTTTCCGCCCCTGCACGCGACATCACCGCCGCGATTGCCGCCGCGCTCCTCGCCGTGGCAACCGTCCTGGATCCCCTGCTTCTGCGCCGGATCGTTAGCGCCCAGAACGCCGAGACAGAGCTCGCTCGCGAAAGGCTGCTGGGCGAGCAGCTCGCCATACAGCAGCAGCACCTCGTCAGCGTCACAGCGACGCTCGAGCAGGCGCGCTCCATCCGAGCAGGCATGTTCCACAAGGTAGGAGGCATCGACGACCTGCTTGCGCGTGGCGAAGACGGCCAGGCACTCCTGCAGCTTGAGCAGATGGTGGGCTCGCTGGGCCCTGCCCGCGTCCGTCTCTGCGACAACCCCGTGGCCGACGCCCTGCTTGCCATGAAGATGGAACGCTGCGACGAGCTGGGCATCGCGCACAGCGTCAACGCCGTCGTGCCGGCCGACCTACCGTTGAGCGGCACGGAGGCGTGCGCCCTGTTCGCCAACATCGTCGACAACGCGATCCACGCCTGCGAGATCGTGCCTGAGGGTCGCCGCACGCTGTCGCTCGACGCCCATGCTGCGGGCGGGTTCTACGTCGTGCGCGTGAAGAACAGTTGCGCGCGCCCCGACGAACTGCGCGCCCTGGAGCGCGAGAGCGAGGCCTTGCGCCCGGACTCAGGGCAGGTCCCCGCAGGCAGCGCGCGGTCGAAGCACCACCAGCGCACGGGCAACGCCCGTGGCCAGGGGCTTTCCGAGCACGGCTGGGGGGCTCGTCATCCTCGAGCAGCTCGCGCAGCGCCACGGCGGCCGCCTCGAGACACGCCGCGACGAGCGGGGCTCCCAGAATGGACCGACGTTCACAACGACCGTCCTGCTCGACCTGAATCGCTGATCCCCCAGCAACGGGTTCGCCGCCCGTTGGTTCTTTCGTGGGAATGTTCACCGAGAATGACCCCGCGGACACATGACACGCGAGGAGACGGCATGGTGACAGCAGACGAGCAGCACAAAGAAAGCGACGAGAGCACCTCCCTTGCAGGACGGCGCATCCTCGTCGTCGACGACGACCCGGAGATCGCCTCGCTGCTCGACGAATACCTCAACGGCCAGGGATATGCCGTCACGACAGCGCACACAGGGCGCGAGGCACTCGAGCGTGCGACGTGCGCGCCAGACCTCGTCATACTGGACGTGGGCCTGCCCGACAGCGACGGCTTCGAGGTCTGCCGACGCCTGCGCGAGACGCTGAGCTGCCCCATCGTCTTTCTGACGGCGCGCGTCGAGGACGCCGACGCCCTGACCGGCTTCGAGGTCGGCGGGGACGACTACGTGCTCAAGCCCTTCTCGCTCTCCGTGCTCGGCGCCCGCATACGTGCCCACCTCGTGCGCGAGGATCGTCGTCGCAACCGCGCGCAGGTTCGCTTTGCCGGGGACATCCTCATCGACTACCGAGCCCGCACGCTCGCGGTCGGCGGAGAGCCGGTAGCGCTGACAAAGCGCGAGTTCGACATCGTGGCACTGCTGTCAAAGAGCCCGGGCCAGGTGTTCGAGCGCGAGCTCATCCACGAACGCGTCTGCGGCTGGGACAGCGAGAGCGATCCATCCGTCATCACGGAGCACGTGCGCCGGCTGCGCAACAAGATGGCCTGTGCCGGCCCCGGGGCCGACCCCATCGAGACGATCTGGGACATGGGGTACCGGTGGCGCGCATAGGGGGGGTACGCGGCTGGGCGTACGCATCCATGACTTGCGAGCGCGCATGAAGAAGCGCTGGCACAACGCGTCGCTCAAAGGGGCGTTCGTAACATATGTCGTTGTCTACCTCGTTGCGGGAGCGATTGTCGCCTCGGTGCTCGCTGCGTGCATCGCCGAGGTGGGTAACGAGGCGACGCAGGACGGCAGGGAGCTGACCGGCCTCTATCTCTACGACGAAGCAACCGACGAGCTCGTGCCCGCGACCTCCGTTTACGTCGGCGAGGAGCACGCGCCGCTCTATGTCGAGACAACCGGCAACGGCACGCGCCGCATCGCGCTTGCCGACCTGCCGGAGGACGCGCGCATCGACAACGAGACTGGATGGCTGTACTTCATCGCCACCGACTCAGAAACAGCCGATTTCACAGCCGTCTCGCCCCTGGGATTCACCGGAGGCAAGACGAGCTTAAAAGAACCGGCGCCGGGGGATGTAGCCGAAAGCGCCAGCGCTGAGAGCGCGTCGACGCCCTACCCGACTGAGCCGCTCCTCGCAGACCAGACCATCGTGGAGTTTTCGAGCAAGGATGAGCCATCCGACACGCTCGCCATCGATGACCTCGCCGCATACGACCGCGAGGCACGAACAGCAGTAACACAGCTCGTCCAAAAGGTGGCCGGCGGCGAAACGGCCCGCATTATAGAGGAGGCGGCCAGCTCCACGTCTGCCGACGGAGGCCCGCTGGCATCGCCGGTTGCCTACTACCTCTACGAGGAGCCTTCGGCCGGGGCCCGGACCATGATGACGACGCTGGGCCTGCTCTCTGTCGCCATGTTCCCGCTGTGGATTGGGGCGGCGCTCACCCTGGCAGCGAGGCGCTTCTACGACAAGCGCGTGAAGCCGGCGCTGGGGTTGCTCGACGATGCCTCCGCCAAGATTGCCGAGCGCGACCTAGACTTCACCGTCAGCTACGACCGACGTGACGAGATGGGGCGGCTCGCGGACTCCTTCGAGGTCATGCGTGCCTCGCTTGCCCAGTCCCAGCACGAGCTCATGCGCACATCCGAGGAGCGCCGTCGGCTCAACGCCGCGTTTGCGCACGATCTGCGCACGCCGCTCACCGTACTCCGAGGCAAGATCGAGCTCATGGCTGCGCGCATTGAGGCGGCGGACGTAGGGCGCGCGGATCAGGAGGGCGACGAACAGGCGAACGACACCGAGAGGACACGAGCCGATGCGGCGCCGGCTCGGAACTCCGGAAAGCTCGATGTCGAGGCGCTCGCCCGCGATGTCACCTCGCTCGGAGCGCAGGTCGAGCGGCTCGAGCGCTACGTCGCCGCCATGAGTAGCCTGCGCAAGCTCGAGGAGCGTCAGGTCATGCGAGCCTCGATCGACGTGGACGCGCTTGCTCGCGAGCTACGCGAGGAGGGCGCCGGGCTCTGTCGGCCGCACGGCGTCGCGTTCGAGCTGGCTGACACCATCGGGAACGCTCCGGCCTGCGCGAACGGCACTCCGAGCGAGCACGAGCGCATTGCCGTGGACCGGGCGCTCGTGCTCGAAGTAGCGGACAACCTGCTCGCCAACGCCGCCCGGTATGCCCGCAGCCGCGTGGTGGCCCACCTCTCCATCGAGCAGACCACCGGCTCCGCACGGACTCTCGTGCTCGTCGTGGACGACGACGGGCCCGGCTTCTCGCCTGAGGCGCGCGAGCGGGGATGCGAGGCGTTCTTTGGCGAGAACCGTGGGGCCGAGCACCTCGGCCTGGGGCTCAACATCGCCCGCGTGCTCTGCGAGCGGCACGGAGGCTCGCTTGAGCTCGGCGCCTCCCCCACCGGCGGCGCCCGCGTTGTCGCGCGGTTCTCGCTTTAGGAAGCCCGCGAGCGCGTTCCCACCAGGAAAGGCATGCGTGTTGCTACGTTTTTTCGCTTGGGCGACCTCCGCAGAGAGGCGCTGCTATGAATTGCCGTTCTGGCGATGTCCTTTGCGCCCATAGAGCCCCGGAATTGGCGATTTGCCGCCCACAGCGTCCATTCCGAGGGCTCACAGCCCGGAATTCTGCCCCCACGCCCCCTATCGAGATCACCAAACTGGCGATTTTTAACAGAGCGCGCCTGCGGGCCTCGCCCAACCGTCAATTCTTAGCAATTCAGGCGTCTGATGCGGTCTCAGGCCTCGTCGGCAGCGAGCTTTGCCGATTCAGCTGGCTGCGCCTAGCCCATGCGGCGGAGCTTGGCGACGAAGAACCCCTCGTAGCGCTGCGTAGGCTGAACGAGCAGGGCGCCGTCGAGCGTCGTGGGAAGCAGCGGAAGCTCGCCCTCAATCCCCGGCAGCTCGATAGGCACGACCTTTGCGCGAGCCTTACGCAGCGCCCCGCACACGACCTCCTCGTTTTCGGCCGCAAGAATGGAGCACGTGGAGTACACGAGCTCACCACCCGGCTTGAGCAGGCGCAACGCCTTGGCGAGCAGGGCTGTCTGCGCCTTGACGGACTTGACCACGAGTTGGGGGGTCAGGTGCTGGGCGAGCTTGGGGTCAGCCACGCTCACCGTGCCCGATCCCGAGCAGGGGGCGTCAAGCAAGATCTGGTCGAACGAGAAGAAGTCGTCGAGGCGTCGGGCGTCCGTCCGCATGACATTGACGCCATCGGCCCCCTGTCGGCGCAAGTTGAACGCGAGCTTCTCCGCGCGCGGGCCGTTCATCTCGCAAGCCGTGATGTGAGCTGCCCCGCCCGACAGCGCCGCGAGCTGCGTCGTCTTGCCGCCGGGCGCAGCGCACATGTCCAGGACGTCGGCACCGGGACGCGGCCCCAAGACGAGCGGCGGCAACATGGAGGAGAGGCTCTGCAGGTAGAGCTCGCCTCGCTCGTAGGCAGGCAGCTCCCACACGGCACGCTCGCGAGCCTCGGGCAGCACGAATGCGTCGGCGTACCACGAGACGCCCTCGCGAGCGATGCCAGCTGCGTCGAGGGCGCCTGCAACTGCGGCGGCATTCGAACGAAGAGTGTTAGCTCGCAGGCTGGTGACGCGGCGGGCGGCATAACCCTCCTCGACGATGAGTCGGGCCACGTCGGCGCCATACTGGTTCGTCAACGCCTCGAGGAGAAACACCGGCACGCGATCGGAGGGCTCGCCGGGATCTCCCGTGACGTCTGAGACCGTCATTTCGCCTTGCGCCTCGCCCATCGCCTGTCCCCTCTCGCCTGCGCCCTACCCTCGCAATATCGAGCCCATTGTACCGGTCGCATAGCTTTTCCGCAGGGAGGCCGCGCCTTCTGTGCAGCATCACCCGGCGCCGGCTCGCGCTGCGGCACCCGCCGGCACGCACGCCGTGCCCGCCCCTCTCGCGTCGAATGAGGGCTGACGGGAATCTCTCTGTGGGGACTTGAGGGTTTTGGGCCACATTTCCCCAGGTTGGTTGAGGGTTTTATAGAGCGGCTCCCAAAAAGAGACCAGCGTCAGCCCACATTCGAGCTCGGCGACGGCGCGGCACCCGAAGAGGGAGCGGACTCCGGAGCCGCGAGCAAGCAGCGCGCCAGGAGCTCGCGCGTCTGGGCCGCCGTCAGATCGGCGTGCCCCTCG
The DNA here is from genome assembly GCA_018368455.1 of Coriobacteriia bacterium. Classification (NCBI taxonomy): domain Bacteria; kingdom Bacillati; phylum Actinomycetota; class Coriobacteriia; species Coriobacteriia bacterium. The sequence continues at coordinate 56,560 of JAGZEG010000011.1, read as the reverse complement.
ACCACAAGCATCGAACGTATGCGCGCGATGCTCGAAACGCTCGACGACGCGATGAACGCCTCCTGGTCGAGCGACAGATCCGGCACCATACGACGCGCGGGACACTCCCCCAGATAGGCGGTCACGGCCTGGGCCACGATGTGGTGCACACCGAACATGGCTTTCTGCTGTTGAAAGAACAGTTGCGGCATCGCGCGTAGGGCCTCGCCGCGCAGTCGAGCCACCTCGGCGTCGTCGCTGGGCACGACGCGCGAGTTGAACAGGTGCACGAGCGTATCCAGGTAGCAGGCGTCGACATCCTCCCCCGCGTGCAGCGCCTCGACAAGCTCATCGACCTCGGGAAACGTGCCCCGGTAGCCCACGATGGCCGCCGCCTTTGACGGAAAGTAGTTGAAGAACGTCTTCTTGGAGATCTCCGCCGCCGCGCAGATGTCCTCAATCGTCACGGCATCGACGCCGCGCTCGATGACGAGTTCAAGCGTGCAGCGCTCGATGTCGCCCCGCAGCCGGTTCTTCTTCTGATCGCGCAAACCCATGGGGTTCCTCCCGGCGGCCGGCAGTGCGCACTGCAGCCCGGACAAGGTGTGACATTTCCGTGCGTGCAGTATATGCCTCTGCCTCGCACAATTCTTACATATCGGATAAGTTTACACTGAGTGCATATTTTCACTTCGAGCATCTTCCGTGCCCCAGACGTCACGCCAGCCTCATCATTTGGTGATCCCGGCGTGTCGGCGCCGTCGATGCCGAGGCCTCGGGAAAGGAAGCGATTGCCTATGAGTTTTATGGGTCTGTCCGGCAAGAAAATCGCCATGCTGGGCGTGCTGATATTCGGCACGTTCGTCACGGTCCTCAACCAGACGGTCGTGTCGCCCGCGCTGCCGTCCGTCATGAGCGAAATGGGCGTCGACGCGGCCACGGCTCAGTGGCTCACGACCGGCTTCACGCTCGTCAACGCCATCATGATTCCCATCACGGCGTTCCTGCAGGACCGCTTCTCTGTGCGCAACCTGTTCATCGCCGCCATGGGCATGTTCACGCTGGGCAGCCTACTAGCCGGCTGGGGTCCCATCTTCCCCGTGCTGCTGCTTGGCCGCCTCGTCCAGGCCGCCGGCGCCGGTATCCTCATGCCGCTTGTCGGCACGGTGCTCATGCTGACGTTCCCCGTCGACAAGCGCGGTCAGGCCATGGGCATCTTCGGCATCGTCATCGCGTTTGCGCCGGCCATCGGCCCGACGATCGCCGGCCTCGTCATCGACCACTACAGCTGGCACGTCATGTTCTACGCCATCACCGTGCTGTCGGTGCTCGTCATCGTCGCAGGCGTGCTTGTGCTTGAGAAGGGCGCTGGCACGAACAAAGACGCACGCCTCGACATCGCGTCCGTCATCCTGTCGAGCCTGGGCTTCGGCCTGCTGCTCTACGGCCTGAGCGCCATCGGCTCGTACGGCGTGAGCGTGACATCCATCGTGACGTCGCTTGTTGGCGTCGTGGCGCTCGTGTTCTTCTTCTACCGCCAGCTGCACATGGACCAGCCGATGCTGCAGGTGCGCGTGTTGGCCAACCGCAAGTTCCTCATCGCGACGATCATCGGCATGCTCGTGCAGGCCGCCCTGCTCGTTGCCGGCATCCTCATCCCGATCTACCTGCAGTCCTACCTGCACTTCTCCGCCACGACGTCCGGCATGGTGCTGCTGCCCGGCGCCATCCTCATGGGCCTCATGGGCCCGGTGGCCGGCAAGCTGTTCGACAAGCACGGCCCGCGCGTGCTAGCGCTCATCGGTACGAGCGTGCTGACGATCACGACGTTCGCGTTCGCGTTCCTGACCACGGAGACGAGCCTCGTCTACCTGACGGTGCTGTACACGGTGCGCCTGTTCTCGCTGTCGCTCGTCAACATGCCCATCATGACGTGGGGCATGAACGCGCTCGACAACAAGCTCATCAACCACGGTAACTCCGTGAGCAACACGTTCAGGCAGGTTGCAGGTTCTCTGGGCACGGCCGTCATCGTGTCGGTGTCCACGGCGGCCACGAACAGCGCCGCGCAGACGATGGACGCGGTGCACGCCGGCGTCCACGGCACGAACGTCGCGTTCCTCGTGGCCGGCGTGCTGTGTCTCATCGGGTTCATCCTCGTCGTGCTGCTCGTCAAGGACAAGCCGGGCGACAAGGCCGTCAGCGATCCCACGGGAGAGAAGCGCTCGATCATCGAGTCCATCATGAAGCGCGACGTGTACGCGCTGCCCGCCGGCGCCACCGTGCTCGACGCCGTGAAGCTGTTCGTTGACAAGCGCATCAGCGCCGCCCCGCTCGTCGACGAGCAGGGCAAGGCTGTGGGCTTCATCTCCGACGGCGACGTGCTGCGGTTCCTCTCGACGCGTAGCTCCACCGTCGTCGACCCCGTCGTCATGATTGCTCGCACGGTGAGCAACACGCCCGAGGGCCAGCAGTTCGACGAGAAGATCGACGCGCTCATGATGCTGCCGGCCACAAGCATCGCGACGAAGGGCATCATCGGCGTCAACGTCCACGACGATCTGCCCGAGATCTGCCGCGTACTCGGCGAGAACCACCTGAAGAAGGTGCCCGTGCTCGACGACGGCCAGGTCGTGGGCGTCATCAACCGCTCCGACATCACGTACTACTCCATGAAGAAATACGTCGCCGCCCACGAGGAGCTCGCCGCAGAGTAGCGAGGTATTTCCGCCCTACGCAAGGCCCCGTGTTCCGGTTTGGGAGAATTCCCACCCGGGGCGCGGGGCCTTTTGGTTGGCCGCCCGCCTGCGAACCTCGAGTCTGAGACCGGAAATCCTTGCGCAAGGCCTTGGATGCCCATGCGGGAGGCAGAAACGACCCGCGACCTACCCGTTTGGCCAAAACTACCCCGCTTTGCGAGTCTGTGGGGGCCACATGGCCCACCAACAAAAGGCAGCGAAAGAGAAACCGCAGGTGGGCCCGGGGCGCCAGGCGGGCAAAAAGGACCTTCGCAGCCCGAGAGCGTTCTATCGCCTCGCAAAGCAGGGTATTTTTGGCCAAAAGGCTGGACTTTTGTTCTTCTCTGAGCTGGCGCTACCGCAGCGAATCCCCCGCACCTGCGGTAACTCCCGACTGCCACGCACCTTTTCGCCAGTTATGCCGCTTTCCCGCACGTGACGACGCACGGCATAGTGAACACCAAAAAACGCCCGTGCTCTACTCCGCAAACCGGAAGTCGGGCACGGGCGTTCTCCTTGCCTTGCAAATCACGATCACCGGGAAGGATAGACCAACCCCTCCCCACGCACAACCCTACTTCTTGAAGATGAGCGGCGTCTCGATGTCGAGGCCCTTGCTGCGGTTGTAGCGCTCGATGCACTGGCGCACGATAACGCAAATGATGAACAGGATGCCGATGTAGCCGGTGTAGGGATACACGATACCGAGCAGCTGACCGTAAGACAGCGGGCTCAGCACGATAAGCAGCACGAGCACCGAGAATCCGGCGAGCACGACCTTGTTGAGCTTCGTGCCCTCGGGAGCAAAGCGGTTCACGGACGTCCACATCATCGGGGCAGCCGTGGAGTAGATCTCGTCGAGCAGGATGATGGCAAAGATGACGCTGACGACCGGGCTAATGAGGTCGGACAGGAACAGGACCGGCACCTCGAGCTGCGAGACGTCATCGATGTAGCACAGCAGCGCCAGGTTCATGAGCAGGCCTGCCACGACGAACAGGATGCCGCCGCCGATCGCGCCCCACTTGGCCTCGCGCGCCGAAGCGGCCGTCGCGCCGGTCTGGGTGAGGAAGGGCACCGAACCCGTCATGTTGAACGCGACGTAGAGCAGGCCCGCCAGCGCCCACAGCGGCGCGCCGTTCGTGGCGTTGGCCATGCTCGCGAAGACGTCGGCATGCGAGGCGACGTTGGCCAGGCCCGCAGGGTTGGACGCGATGGCGAAGACGGCGATGACGATGGAGAAGATGATCGTCAGCGGGCCCAGAGCGCCCACGATGTCGACGATCCGGCGGAAGCCGAACAGGTTCGTGACGAACACGAGCACGCACATGCCCAGCGCGCCCACCCACGTCGGCAGGCCAAAGTACTGGGCAAGCGTTGCGCCTGCGCCCGACGTCATGACGACGCACACGAGAAACAGGAACACGGGGATGAACCACGCGAGGAACGTGCCGAAGTACTTGCCGCAGTAGTAGCGGAAGCTCTGGTCAGGCATCTGCTCGGGCGTGAGCTCGCGATGGCGGTAGCCGTAGTTCATGAGCACCTTGCCCAGCCAGGAGAACAGCACGAGCGCGATGATGAGGCCGCCGATAGACCAGATGCCGTAGGCGGTGAAGAACTGCATGATCTCCTGGCCGGACGCATAGCCCGACCCGATCATGAACGCGACGAACGCTCCGGAAAACTTCAGAACGTTGGCGATGTTGACCTTGCCGCCGCCCTGAGGGTCCCCCTCCGCAGGGCGCCCCTGCGTGCCCGCCGCGCCAACGGCGGCGGGACTTGTGTTGTGCTCAGCCATGCAAACCTGCCTTTCGCGGTACGAAAAGCCCCTGCGGCGTTCGAGTACCGCAGGGGCAACGAATACGATGGGCCGCATGATAGCGCTCACGCAAAACAATTCAACGCATAATGCGGCCGGATGTCTCAAAAGTTAACGAACGCTCCCCCTACGCGAGCAGCGCGTCAGCCTTCCGCACGAGCTCACAGAGGAGCTCGACGTTCTCGTGCAGGTTGAGACGCACGGCGTTGGCGCCGAGGCCGTCATAGCCCGCGCACGTCACAGCACGCACGCCCGCCTGCAGGAAGACGTGCTCGAGGTTCACGGACGGATCGTCAACGTACACCATCGAGATGGACACGCCGGGATCGGTGTGGGCAACGCGCAGGTGAGCGCAGTCCTCGAGCGTCTCGAGCAGACGGGGCTTGTCGGCCAGCACGCGCTGGCGGCTCTTGGCGGCCCACCCCGCACGCAACGACTGGCAAGCAAGCTCGTTTGCCAGCGAGTTCTTAGCGAACGGGATATTCACCTTGTGGAACGCTGCCATGACGGGGGCCTGCGCAACGCAGTACCCCAGACGCACGCCCGCCTCGCCAAAGCCCTTGGAGAACGTGCGCACGACGACGAGGTTGTCAAACTCCTCGACGAGGCTGAGGGCGCTCTGGTCGTCGGCCATGTAGTCGCCATACGCCTCGTCCATGACGATGAGCGAGCCTGCAGCACGCGCGGCCTCCGCCATACGGCGCACGTCAGTCAGAGGGAACACCTGCCCCGTGGGGTTGTTGGGGTTGTCGAAGTACACGAAGGCGCCGGGGCTCGCCTCGATGGCGGCAAGCACGTCGTCGACGTCAAACGCGAAGTTGCGCTCGGCGCGCAGGGAGACGCGGACGAAGCGCGGCTCGTACGTCACCATGTCGTCGGTGACGGCCGTGAACGTCGGCGCCATGCAGACGACGGTCTTGCCCGGCTCGAGACACATGCGGTTGAGCGCCATGCACGTGCCGATGGAGCCGCACGAAAAGGCAATCATGTCGTCGGCGATCCGCAGGATGGGAGCAAAGCGCTCCCTGATGAGACCAATGAGCTCCTCGTCGCCGTGCGGGTAGAGTGCCAGGTGAGACAGGACGTCCGCGGGCAGCGCCAGCGGTGGCGTGCCGTAGGGGTTCGAGCCCATGGAGCAGTCGAGCTCGTAGGCGCCCTCGCTCAGATGCTCCGAGTAGTCACCGCGTTCCTGAGCAAGCAGGACGGATCGTATGCCGTACATGGTGTGCCACCTTTCTGAGCCCGGACCCGCCGGGCTAGGATTGCTTGTCTTTGCGAGCGGCGCATCATTCTAGCTCAGAGCGCGATTCCCGGGGCTCGCGGCCCCAAGGCCCCGGGACTTGGGCACAACGCGCGGCCGCGCTCGGCCCATCGAGTAGCGAAGCCTCGCTTGGATGCGATCCGCGCGGCAGGCCCTCGCGCCCTGCTCGATTCTCCCGAGCGCCGCCCCGAACCATGGGCACGATCTTCGATTGTGCGGGATCTTGCAAAGACGTGCCCTCAAAATGGGCGCAGGTTGCGGTTGTGCGAGGTTTGCGGAAAGATCCCGAGTGCGCACAAAACGAAAACCGCAGGTGGGAAAGGCTGACGCAATAAGACGCCTTGCAGAACCGCAGAACCAGGTCAGTCAATCCTCGCAGAACCGCAATCCGCGCCCAATTTCAGAAGCTCGTTTTGCAAAAGCTCGCACAGCCGCGAAAAGCGGCCAGGCAGAAACCACGCAAGACGGGGCAACCGAGACAAGGCAGGGCAAACCGAGCCACACACCCATAAGCTACCGTCCGACGCTCGCCACGCTCACGGGGATGTCGAAGTGCGTCTCGGGGTAGGGCTCGTCTGCCAGCGTGAAGTGCCACCACTCCTCGTGGTAGGGCTCAAAGCCGCTCGCGACCATGACGTCGCGCAGCAGGGCGCGGTTAGTAAGCTGCTCTGGGCTCAGGTCCGCATAGTCCGCGTGGGAAATCGGGCCGAAGAAGTCGAACGGCGAGCCCATGTCCACTTCGCGGCCGGTCGCCATGTCGAGCAGCGTCATGTCGGCACAGCTCCCCCGCGAGTGGGCCGAGCGCGCCGCGATGTACCCGCGCTCGAACAGCTCGTCTTTGGGGACGTCGGGATAGAACACCGGCTTCATCGCGACGTCGTCAAGGTCGCGCGCCCACGAAATGAAGTCATTGACAGCGCGCTGGGGCCGATACGTATCGAACAGCTTTATGCGATAGTCACGCGCCACGAACTCGTCGCTCGCCACGCGCAGGGCCTCGGCAGCCTCGCGCGTCATGAGGGCGACTGGCTGCTCGTAGCCCGCGACGCGACGCCCGAGGAAGTTGTACGTCGAGAAGTAGCGGATTTCCTGAATAGCGTCGGGCACGACGTCGCTCACGAGCACGAAGCCCGACGCATCGTGCGAGCCAGCGTCAGCCGACTGCGTTGTTTCTTGGACGTATGCCTCGCCCATCGTCGCTCCCCTCCTGGCGTTCAGCCTGCTCTGCGGCAGGCGGGACGTTTCCATCGTATCCCAAACAAAGACGGACCCACCCGGTTCGCACCGAATGGGCCCGCCAACGCTTGCAATGTCCCTTTCGACGGCGGCCAACTTCCCAGTCGGCCGCCGCCAGTCACGCACGTACAGCATCCAGCAAGAGGCTAGGCAAGCATCGCCAGGGCCTCGTCGACAGCGGCCTCGGACTTGTCGAGCGTGTCGAACGTCAGGTCGGGATTATGCGCACCCTCGCTGTTCTCGACCATGACGAAGTCCCAGTAGAACTGCGCCGTGCGCTGCAGGTCCTGCACCTTGGCGAGATCATCGCCGGCCAGCGAGCCATCGGCCTTCTTGGCAGCAGCCTGGTTCACGAGGTCCTCGATCTTCTCGCTGATGGCGGTGACGCGAGCCTCTTCCTCGTCCTGGATGGCCTTGACCTCTGAGGCAAGATCCTCGTGGCACTTCGAGCAGTTGTCGGCGAGCAGCTGCTCATTGTCGAGCGGGCTCACCCAGTTGTGGGACGCGAACTCAGTGCCGTCGTCAGCCGTCGTGGCAGCCATGTGGCAATCCGCGCACGTGTAACCGGCCTGGACCATCGTCGGCTGGGTATCGCCACCGTAGAGCGTCTCGAACTCGGGGTGCTGCACCTTGATCATCGCGGCGCCGGTGTCCGGGTGCTCCCAATCCTTGAAGCCCATCTCGTTGTAGTACGCGAGGATGTCGTCAGGATTCATCGCGGCAAGGCCCGTGTAGGGGTTCGTCGTGGCCTTCGTGTCCGGATCGAAGTAGTACTCGTTGTGGCACTGACCGCACACCTCGGACTCGATCGGCGCCTTGTCGGCGTCGTCACCGCGGGAGTTCACGAAGAACTGGCTCGTGACCGTCAGGCTCTCCGGATCGTTCTCGTGGCAGTTGAAGCAGCTCACGGGCTCGGTAAACTTGTCGATGAGATCCGCGAACGGCTGAGCATACGTCTCGTCGCCCTCGGTGTTCACCGTGTTGGTGAACTGCGGCGTCTTGCACGTGATGCAGTTGGCCAGCGTCTTTTCGTTCACGCGCGGCGTTGCCTTGATGCTCTCGAGCGTATACAGGTGCGACGATGCCTCGTCGTAGCCCTTCGCGAAGCCGTAGCCCTTGTACATCGTGTTGAGTGCCGGATAGAGCTCGAGGTAGTTGTGCTTGCCAGAATCCGGCGAGTTGGCCTCGTTCTCCATGTACGTGGCGTACTCGTTGGGGTAGATGTCCTTCCACTGCTCGGCCGTGACAACGCCAAACTCGTCAGGCTCGGGCGTCGCGGCGGCCGCAGCCTGTGCGTCAGGCGCCGCAGAGGCGTCCTTACTGGCAGGCGCGGCAGTCGCGATGACGGCCGCTCCCGACGTGAGTGCCATGCAGAGCACAGCAACAACACCCAGCGACAGCTTTTTCGTGCGTAGCATTGCAGACCCTCCCTCTCTCAAGCCTCTCCCTGGTCTCGTGTGGGTATTTTTTCGAGACCAGCCACACCACAAAATTATCGTACTCCAATTGAAAACAGAGTAAAAGAGGGCAAATTCTGAATGTTGCCTGAAGAGATGAACACTTCCCGCAGAAGAACAGAAACGCATATGCCATACCCGGGAGGCCAGCCGGCGTGCAACGGCTATCATGGGTGCGCAAAAACGCCAGTACCAGGGAGGTTAGCGACCGTGGAAACGACGACGATATCGATAGGGGCCGGGCGGCTGAGCGCACGGGTCGACACGCTGGGCGCCCAGCTCATGAGCCTCAAGCTCGACGATATCGAGTACCTTTGGCAGGGCGATCCCCGCTGGTGGCCCCGTCGCTCCCCCGTGCTGTTTCCCATTGTGGGCTCGCTGAGGCCGGGCACAGTGAGCGCCGCCGGCCCCTGCCCCATGGGGCGCCACGGCGTCGCGCGCGCTCAGGCGTTCGACGTCATCGAACACAGCGAGGAGCACTTGGTCCTTGGATGCGTGGCAACGCAAGAGACCTTGAAAGCCTACCCCTACCGCTTTCGCCTGCGCATGGGCTATGCCGTCGTTGGAGAGACGACGCTCGAGCAGCGCTTCGAGGTCGAAAACACCGGCGAGGCCCCAATGCCCTACGTCGTTGGTGGGCATCCGGCCTTCGCCCTGCCGCTCGGAGGCGCGCAGCATACGGGGGACGAAGGCAATACGGAGGCGGATGGGAAGAACCCCGCATTCGAAGGGTGTTCGCTTGAGTTCGCACGGCCGTGGACCGCAAACTCGCCCACGATGGTCGACGGCGGCCTGCTCGACTTCGAGCAGGCCATACCGCTGCTCGAGAACAGCGACTGCCTGCCCCTGAGGCGCGATCTTTTCGCCACGGACACCATCGTGCTGCACGACGTGCCAGACCGCACGGTCAGCCTCGTCGACGCAGGCGCGGGGCGCAGTGTGCGGCTTGACTTCCCAGGCTTCGACTACCTGGGGGTCTGGTCGGCCAGCTACGGCACCGCCCCGTTCGTGGCCGTCGAGCCCTGGTGCGGCTGCGCCACGGCAGCCGATGAGGGCAACCGTCTCGAGGACAAGCGCGGCATGCGCCTGCTCGCGCCCGGCGCAATTGCATCGCACGCATTCACGATGACGCTGGCATAGAGGACGTACCAGCTCGGCGGACGGCGGTCAAGGATGGCGAGCCCCACCGGCCCCCGCAGGTCAGTTCTGTCGACCCCGAACGGGCCGTCGGGGCTCGCCACGCATGAGCTAGGCAGCGGCACGTATCCCTAGCGCAGCTCAAGGTGACAGGCAGTTTGAGCAGGCCCGGGATCAAGGCGCAGACGCAAGCTCGGACAGGCCGCTGCCAGGAAGGCCTCGTCGTGGCTTACGAGCACGAGCGCGCCGGGGTATGCCGCCAGCGCCCGCTCGAGCGCCTCGATCGAGTGGATGTCCAGGTGGTTCGTCGGCTCGTCCATGACGATGAGCGCCGGGTTGCCCAGCACGCCCGCGGCAAGCATCAGCTTGCGCAGCTCGCCAGGACTCGCAGCATCCCCGGCCAAGATGCGATCGGGGTCGGAATCAAGCTGGGCCACGATAGACAGCACGCGACCTTTCTGCGCACTGGGCAACTCCCGCACGGCCGCAAGGACGCGCGCCGCCTCAGCAGGAGCAACCTCCTGGGGGAGGTACAGCACCGGCAGATCCTCCGGCATACATGCAAGCATGTGACGCAGCAGCGTGGACTTGCCCGCACCGTTGGGACCGCAGATGCCCAGGTGATCGATGTTGCCGAGAACGAGCTCGGGCACGCGCATCACGCGTCCCGGCCCACACGGCAGCTCGACAGCATCGAGGCGCAGCAGCACCTTGCGCGGGTGTGGGCGGGCGTCGAGCCACAGGTCGCCTTCGTAGCGCTTCTCGACGCGAAGGCCAGCCAACCGCCCTCGCGCCTGCTCGACACGCGCGCCCATGCGTCTCGCCAGAGCGCCCGTCCGGCCATCCTGGCCCGTGTAGACGGCGAGGCGGATGCGCTCCCGCCCGTCGCTGTCGTGCTTGTCGAGGTTCCTCGCGCTTCGCCGAGACGCCGTCCGAGAAGCGAGCTGGGCCCGGTCCTCGTACTCCGCCGAGAGCCGCGCAAGCTCGCCCTTCGCCTTGGCGCGGCCGCGAGCCACCGTCGCCCGCTCGATATCGGCCTGCCCGTGCGCCCGCGAGTACGTGCCCGGTCGCAGCACGACGCGCCCCGCCTCGAAGCACGCGCAGCGCACAACGAGCGCGTCGAGCAGCTCGCGGTCGTGCGATATGAGCAGCCCGATCCCGTCGTAGGCAGCCAACGCCGTACGGATGCGCTCGCGACAGGCAGCGTCGACGTGGTTCGTCGGCTCGTCGACGACAAGCAGCTCCGCGCCACGCCACAGGGCGACCGCAATCTGTATCTTCTTCCGCTCGCCGCAGCTCAGCGCATCGTAGCGCCAGAGCATCTCGTCCTCGATGGCGAGCATGGCGCGCAGCTCGCATGCGCGGGCATCGTAATCGCAGGCAAACGCCTCGAGGTCGACAGGCGGCTCATCGGTGTCCTGCGGGCAATAGGCACAGCTCAGACGTGGCGCCACCGAACCGGTATCCGGCATGAGCAGCCCGCCGGCGATACGGGCAAGCGTCGACTTGCCGCAGCCATTGTCGCCCACGACGCCCGTCCAACCGGAACCGAGCGCCAAGCACACGTCGGACAGTGCGGAATCGGACGCGCCGGGATAGGTGTAGGTAATATGAGAAAGACGCAGGGACACGCCGGCAACAGACATGCCAGAAGACGGCTTAGCCATGACGGAAACCTTTCGGTGAGACGATGAACGCCGCTCCCAAAACGGAAAACGGTTCGTAAAATGCGCGACATCGTCTAGAGCTTCACCGATCGGTCTCCTTTGGCGCTGCGAGGCATGGCATATAGGCCTCGCATTTGGTGTAAGTGAATCTATCGTAGCACGGAAACGACTGGGTCGTCATCCGGATCGGTCGTGCGAACAGAAGGGGATGCCTCGCCGCGATCCGTCCGCACGACAAAGCCAAAGTAGACGACATGCGCCGCCCACACGACAGCGAGCACGACGCGCCCCACCGGCACGCGGCCCATCATCGCGAAGCCGATAGCGAGCAGCGCCGTCACGGGCACGAGAATCGTGAGCTTCGCCTTCACCGTCATCGAGCGGCTGCGCACATAGCCCTCGAGCACCCGCTTATAGAGCGCCGTCGAGCGAAACCATGCGTTGAGGCGCTCCGAGCTGCGCGCAAAGCAAAACGCCGCCACGAGCATGAATGGCGTTGTCGGCAGAAACGGCAGAGCCACCCCCAGCGCACCGAGGCCGAACGTCGCAAAGCCTAAGGCAGCCCACAGCCGACGCGAGACGGCGTTGCCACGTCGCAGGGCGTCCGAGGGAGGGGCCGGCGTCTCTTTCGGGCACGGCTTCCCCATCCGGCTCGCGCCCCTCTGGTCTCGTGCCATGTCCCTCCCCTTTCCCGTCCGCCCAACACCGTCCGGCAATTTTTCTTGTGGCTCCCCATAAGTTACACCAGTTAAACTCTATAAGATAGTCTCAGATAACTTATTGGTCCAAAGTCGTATGAATCCCATGCGCCAGGCCGGGATTCGTCGGCGACGGCCCCCGTCGTATACACTGGGACTTCCGGCTCGCTATCAGCCCGCGAAAGAATCGGGAGGCATGCTCTCGTGAACATGTTCGACAAAGCCGTGCTCGGCCTGCCGGGCGCCCGTCGCATGCTCGCCTGGCTACTGGCCAGCGCGCTCGTCAAGGCAGGGCTCGTCGTTGGCCAGGCGCTTGCCCTGACAACCGCCATCGTCAACCTCTGGAACGCCGGCAACGTCACCGACCAGCTCGGCTGGGTTGCCCTGTTCTTCGTTTGCTTCCTCGGTCGACAGCTCGTCAAGACCCTGCGGGATCGCGCGCTCGATGCGTTTGCCTCCGAGCGAGCATCCGAGCTGCGCGACGACCTGCTACGCACGACGTTTTCCGTCGGGCCACGCCTCGTGCAGGAGCAGGGCACCGGCAACGTCACAACGACGCTCGTCGAGGGCGTCGACCAGGTGGAAAACTACCTCTCGCTCATCCTGCCCAAGCTCGCCGACCTGCTCGTCGTGCCGCTTGGGCTGCTCGTCGCCCTGTTCGTCCTCGACTGGGTGACCGGCCTCATAGCACTCGCCATCTTCCCGTGCATCATTCTGTTCATGGTGATCCTGGGATCGCTCGCCCATGACGAGGCAGCGCGTCAGCGAAACGAGTATCAGCGGCTCTCCAACCACTTCGTCGACTCGCTGCGCGGCATCGACACGCTGAAGCTCTTCGGACGGGCCCGCGAACACGGAGCGCAGATCTACGACGTCAGCGAGAAGTTCCGCGCGGCCACGATCAAGACGCTGCGCGTGGCAACGCTGTCGAGCGCCGTGCTCGACCTGTTCACGACGCTGGGGCTCGCCGGCATCTGCATCATGATGGGCTTCCGCGTCGTCGACGGCTCGCTGGCATTCTGGCCCGCCCTGGCGGCGCTCATCCTCTCGCCTGAGTACTTCCGGCCCATCCGTGAGTTTGCCTCGGACTTCCACGCGTCGCTCGACGGCAAAAATGCCCTGGCGTCGATCCTCGCGCTCACAGCGCAGGCGGGCGAAACGCCCCACATGGGGCAGCAGGCCCCCGAGGGCATCGGCATGTGGGACGGCGACTCCGAGCTTGAGCTGCGGAGCGTCAGCTTCACCTACCCGGAGCTTACGGGCCCCCTCGAGCAGGGCTCGCCCGAGAAGGAGCGCGCCGAGGACGTCGAGTTCGTTTATGACGACGACCCGCGCGCAGCTGAGGTCGAGGCCCAGGCATCGCAGCTGGCCGCCCTCCGCGAAGTGCCCCCCGCACGCGCTAGCAACCAGACCTGCGAGGTACCCCAGCCGGCCCTCGAAGACGTGTCCCTACGCGTCAGCGGCCTCGTGAAAGTCGGCATCGTCGGCATGAGCGGCTCGGGCAAGTCGACGCTCATCAGCCTGCTTGGCGGCTTTGCAGAGCCGACGTCCGGAATGATCGCGGTCAACGGCGCCGATTACGCCAGCCTGCACCGCGCCGACTGGCAGCGTCAGGTGACTTTCATCCCCCAGAACCCGTACGTTTTCCACGCGACGTTGCGCGACAACGTGGCGTTCTATCGTCCCGACGCCACCGAGGCGCAGATCAGGAGAGCCGTAGAGGTGGCAGGTCTCAGCGACGTCGTCAAAGAGCTCCCCCAGGGGCTCGACACGCTCGTCGGCGAGGGGGCTCGCGCGCTATCGGGCGGGCAAGCCCAGCGCATCGCCCTGGCACGTGCCTTCCTTGACGATGATCGGCGCATCCTTCTGTTCGACGAGCCGACGGCGCACCTGGACATCGAGACAGAGATGGAGCTCAAGGAGCGCATGCTGCCGCTCATGGAGGGACGACTCGTGTTCTTTGCGACACACCGCCTGCACTGGATGACGGACATGGACGTCATCGCCGTGCTTGAGCGGGGCAGGCTCGCACAGGTCGGCACGCCCGACGAGCTCATCGGCGCGACGAGCGGGGCGTTCGCCCGACTTGCCGCCCAACTGAGAGGAGGCGAGGAGCGATGAGCCAGGCACATGCCACGCGCAAGAACGCCGCGGACCAGGCGCCCTCCCCTACAAAGACGGCTAACAGCGCCGCCACACGTCGGCGCTGGCGAGACGTATGGCGCGCCGATGCCTGGGTGCGGCCGTACTTCTCGCAGTATCGTCGGGCGCTGGCGCTCGCCCTGACGCTTGGCGTACTCGCGTTCGCGTTTGCCGCCGGCCTCATGGTGGCAGCGGGCTTCGCCATCAGCGGGGCAGCCGAGATGCCGGCCTCCGTGTTCGCGCTGACGATCCCGCTCATACTCGTGCGCATCTTTGGCATCGGAAAGCCCCTGCTCAGCTACCTCGAACGCCTCGTGAGCCATGACTGGGTGCTGCGCATGACGTCAAGCCTGCGCCTGAGGCTATACCGCTCACTTGAGGGCGGTGCCGTGTTCGAGCGGGCGTTGCGGCGCACGGGCGACGTGCTGGGACTGCTTGCCCAGGACACCGGCCACGTGCAGAACCTCTACCTACGCACGATATTCCCAGCCGTCATCGCTTGGCTGCTGTGGGGCATCCTCATCGCAGTACTTGGCGCGTTCGACGTGTGGTTCGCCCTGGGCATGCTCGTCATCCTGGGAGCGAATGTCACGCTCGTGCCGCTCGTCTCCGTGCTGGCGAACGGCGCGCGCCAGGCCCACGTGAAAGCGCTGCGCAACGAGCTGTACGGCGAGCTCACCGACGACGTTCTCGGCGTCGCAGATTGGGTGTTCTCCCAGCGCGCTAAGGACTATCTCGAGCGATCACAGCCCCTGAGGCGGAGTCTGCGTGCGGAGGAAGAGGCTATGCGTCGCTTCGACCATGGCCGAGACCTTGTCCAGCAGGTGCTTTTCGGGATAGGGGCTGTCGTGCTGCTGTTGTGGTGCGGGCTATACTTCGGCGGCGTCCACGGTGGCGCAGCCAACTGGATCGCCGCGTTCGTATTGGGATACTTCCCGCTCATCGACGCGTTCGCCCCCCTGCCTGTTGCCGCCGTCGAGGCCAACGCCCACCTGGACGCCATCGAGCGGCTCAACGAGATGCCTGCACCCCTGAGCAGCGATGAAGGGAAGAAGTCTCACGATAAAGCTCAGAATGACAGTGATGATGAGACGCAGCGTGAGAGTTCGGGAAAGTCCCAGGTCGCGTATAGCGCGGACCGGCTTTCCGTGCCGGAGCTCCGTATCGAGCACGTGAGCTTCGCTTACCCCGGGGCGCCGTGTCCCGTGCTGCGCGACCTCAGCCTCAGGGTAAGGCCGGGAGAGAAGCTCGCCATTCTAGGCCGTAGCGGATCGGGAAAGTCGACGCTTGCCTCGCTCATCCGTGGCGACCTCGTGCCCGACGAGGGGCGCGTCCTGCTAGGCGGCGCGCCCACGTGCGAGATGGGCGACGGCGTCGCGCGCCTCATCGGCGTCATCCAGCAACGCACATATCTGTTTAACACGACACTGCTCGACAACCTGCGCATCGGCAATCCGCTCGCAAGCGAGGCCCAAGCGTGGAAGGCGCTCGATCGCGTAGGGCTCCGCGCCATGGCCGAGGCGCTGCCCCAGGGTCTTGCGACCGTCGTCGACGAGGCCGGCCTGCGCTTCTCGGGCGGAGAGCGCCACCGCATCGCCCTGGCGCGCGTCCTGCTGCAGGACACGCCGATCGTACTGCTCGACGAGCCGACGGTCGGCCTCGATCCGCTTACAGAGAACGAGCTGCTACGCACGCTGTTCGACGCGCTTGACGGCCGCACGGTGGTCATGGTAACGCACCACCTGCAGGGCGTCTCGCTCATGGATCGCGTCGTGTTCATTGAGGACGGCACCCTCGAGCTGGACGGCACGCCCGCAGAGCTTGCGGCCACGAGCGAGCGCTACCAGCGTCTGCTCGCCTTCGACCGCGGAGTCTAGCGGCGCCCTTCGCAGGTGCGCAGGCAGAATCTACACCCCTCTGAAGCCGCGGCCGATGATCTCGGAGCTGCTTACGATCGTGATGAAGGCGCCCGGGTCGGCCTCGCGCACGAACTGGCGCAGGCGGACGGCCTCGCGCCGGCTCAGCACGCTCATCAGAATGACGACGCGACGACCGGAATAGGCACCGTACCCCAGCGTGATCGTGGCCGTGCGGTCAAGCTCGCGCACGATGAACTCCTCGACGCGCTCGGGGCAAGCGCAGATGACCGTACACACCTTGCGCAGGTGCAGGCTCTCTATGGCGCTGTCCACGACCATCGTTTTAGCGAACAGCCCCAGCACGCAATACAGACCGGCGCGCGGCCCATAGAGGAAGGCTGCAACGACGACGATGGATATGTCGACGATGAGCAGGGCCTTGCCGATCTTGAGGCTCGTACGCTCCTTGAGGATGAGCGCGATGATGTCCGTTCCAACCGTCGACGCACCGATATCAAACACGATGGCGCTGCCCACGGCCGGCAGGATGACCGCCATGCAGAGGTCGAGCCACATGTCACCCGTCGGCGAGACACCACTGGGATAGACAAGCTCGGTCAGGCTCGTATAGGCCGACAGGGCAAGCGAGGCGTAGATGCTCCAGCCGACGACTTTCGGCTTGAGAAAGATAAGGCCCAGCACGACGAGGACGCCGTTGAGAATCCACATAAACACGCTCACGGGCAGCTGCGGAACAAGCGTGTTGAGGATGAGCGAGACACCTGATGTGCCGCCGAACGCAAAGTGGTTTGGTGCCTTGAATATGACGATGGAAATGGCTGTCAGAATGAGGCCGAGGTTAAGCAGCAGGAAGAAGCGAACGAAGCCTGGCTCAGACGTGCGTCTGCGCGTTGCCTCCTCCGCGTGGAGTGCCTCCTCGGGCGTCTGGTAGCGCGAGACGGGCTGCATGGGCGCCGTCTCGTCCGGCCGCGCACCGGCCCGACCTGCCCCGTGCGCCTGCGAAGACTGCGGTTGCGCATCCGATCCCATGGTCATCTCCTTCCCACCGCCCGCAACATCCGAGGCGCATCATAGCGCAGCCAGTGCTCCTGCCCCACAAACATAGTCCTAGCGCGCGACCCCATCTCGCGCACACAAAAGCCCGGCTGCGGGTATGCAACACCCCGCGAGCCGGGCCTTTTTTAAAATGTCGACGCAACGCGTTCAGGCACAGCGCCCCTGAGAAGGAATCTTACTTGAGGTCCTCGGGGACAGCGGTAGCCGTCAGCTCGTTAAACTCGTCCTGCGTGAGATCGTAGCCGTAGAACGTCTTATAGTAGCTAGAGACAACATCGTACAGGCTGTCGTCAAACTTATCGGCGTACAGGATGCGCGGCAGCCACTGCATGCCGAGCACCTGGTTGACCGACGGCGGACCGTTGAGCCAGTTGAACGGCTCAGCAGGCACCTGGTAGTACGAGCCGGACGAGATGGCCGTCAGAGCAGACCACGTGGGGTCGTCGGCGGCCTTGTCGTAGTAGCTCTTCGGAGCAAAGATGATGACTTCGGGGTTCCAGTTCGAGATCTGCTCGAGGCTCGTCTGGTTGGACTTGGCAGACGGGTCGTCGACGACGGCTGCGTTGTTGGCAACCATGTCGATGACGTTGGCCTGATAGGAGCCCTTGGCCAGCACGCTCGTGCCGTCCTCGCCCGTCAGATAGAGCACGGAGGTGCGCTCGTCCTCGGGAATGGAGTCCATGACGCTCTTGACCTGCTCGTAAGCGTTGGCGCAGTAGTCAGCCAGCTCCTTGGCCTTGTCAGGCATGCCGAGCAGCTCGCCCAGCATCGTGTAAGCCTGATCGTAGGTGGCAAGCGTCGAGGCGATGTGGACGACCGGGATGCCCATCTGATCCTGCAGGGCGTCGAAGTCCTCCGCCATGCCGTCCTTCTCCTCGCCCACGTCGATGACGACCTGGGGGTTGGCAGCGGCGACGGCCTCCTTGTTCAGCGTGTCGCCCTTGCCGCCGTAGAACTGGCCAAACACGGGCAGGTCACCATACTGCTCGCCGAAGTACTTCTTCTGCGAGTCGGAGAGCTCGCTGGCCAGGCCCACGAGCTTGTCGGGGGCGATGGTCATGAGCACCTGCTGGGCCAGCGGGCCCGAGGCGGCGATGGCCGTGACGTTCTCCGGGATCTCGACGGTGCGGCCCAGCGAGTCCGTGAACTCGCGAGTGGCACCCGTGCTGGCGGCCTTATCGGCCGCAGACGAGCCCGCAGACTCGGCTGCCTGGACACTCAGCGGGGCCAGAGCCACGCCGAGCGCCAAGACCAGCGCGCACAGCAGGGCGATGAGCCCCGCCGAGCGCCGTGCGGTTGTGCTACGTTCCATATCCACATCCTTTCCGTTGCTACCTACCTGTCCGAACATGCATCTAACTCGCGCACGGGCACGCAAACGCGCACCTTGTCGCCATAAAGGGAGTTGATCTCGACGTCGACGCCGTAGATCTTGCTGATAAGCTCCGCCGTGATGACCTCTTTGGGAGAGCCGTAGGCCAATACTCCGCCCCCAAACACGACCATCGTCTTGTCGGCGTAGAGAAATGCCTGGTCAGGCTGGTGCGTAGACTGAATGATGGAGTAACCTTGCTTGGCAAGCTGTCGCACGCACGACAGCACGCGCACCGTATTGCCGTAATCGAGCGCGCTCGTAGGCTCATCCATGATGATGGTCTTGGCGTTTTGCGCCAGAGCGCGTGCGATAAGCACGAGCTGTTGTTCGCCACCGGATATCTCCGTATAGGGGCGATGACCTAGCTCCGTGATGCCCACGGTCTCCAGCGCCTCCCACGCTCGCTCGAGATGGCGCTTGCCCGGCGTGCGGAACGCGCCGAGATCCGTGCCCGTGCTCATGAGCACGACATCGATGACCTCGTAGTCATAGACGGAGGAGTGTGATTGCGGGATGTAGGAGATCTCGCGAGCGCGCTCTCGCACACTCATGCGACGCAGGTCATGGCCGTTGACGGTGATGGTGCCCTCGTAGTCCCGATTCAGGCACAGGATGCACTTGAACAGCGTCGACTTGCCCACACCGTTAGGCCCGAGCACGTTGACGAGCGTGCCATCGGGAATGGAGAGGCTGATGTCGTGCAAGACCTCGTGGCTACCATACGAAAAGCTCAGGTGTTCGATGTCGATGCTCATGACTGCTTCCTCCCCCGCGTTATGAGGTACACGAAGAAGGGGGCGCCCACAAAAGCGGTCAGGATGCCGATGGGGATCTCCATCGTGGCAGCGAGGCGCGCGATGTCGTCGACGAGCAGCAGAAAGCCCGCGCCGACGATCATGCTTGTCGGCAGCAACTTGCGATAGTCAAAACCCACGAGCATGCGTGCCAAGTGAGGGATGACGAGGCCAACCCAGCCAATCATGCCGGTCACGGCCACGCTCGACGCCGTGACAAGTGTGGCGGCCACCATGATGACGGCGCGCGTTCGGCGCGCGTTGACGCCCATCGTTGAAGCCTCGTCGTCGCCCATCGTCAGAATGTTGATGCGCCAGCGAAGCAGGAACAGCACCGCAAGGCCGAGGGCCATGGGAATGGCAGCCAGTCTCACATCGTCCATCGTCGCGCTGGCCACGCTGCCCATAAGCCAGTACGTAATGGCGGGCAATGTGTCATTGGGATCGGCGATGAGCTTTGTGTACGAGACGCCCGCGGAGAACAGCGAGCTCACCATGACACCGGCCAGCACAACGACGAGTATCTGGTTGCCGCGCGCCCGCATGGATATGACGACGACGAGCGCCACCGTGATGAGCGAGACAACAAAGGCGCTGGCAGACACCATAAATGATGACATGCCCAGCAGGATTGAGACGGCCGCGCCAAACGCCGCGCCTTGCGAGGCGCCCAGGATGTCCGGCGAGACGAGCGGGTTCTGGAACGTGCCCTGGAACGCAGCACCCGCTGCAGCCAGCGAGCAGCCCACCATAAGAGCGAGCAAGATGCGCGGAAGGCGGACGTTAAAGAAGATGGACTCCTGCTGAGTGGTCCACGTGGGTTCGACAAGACCGGGGGCAACCTTGTGAGCGATCATGCGCAGCGCATCAGCAGGCTCGATCGGAAATTGTCCAAGCACAAGGGAGACACCGGCAAGCGCAAAAACGACGACGGCGAGCACAGCGATGACGAGCCACTCTCGCCCGTCCGACCAACGACGGTGTTCGCCTCCCCCGCTCATGCGCATCCCCCGTTCTCCCATATGTCCCGAACACGCCCTGGCGATGGCAGATCAACCGTTTCCTGCCCTATTCACAGCTTATGTCGGTTAGGACATATCTCATGTGGCAAATCATACTATCACCGCTCGTTTGTGTGTCTAGAGCATTATCTGATATTGAAAAGGGCACTTCTTGGAAAACTGAGCAAACCCTCTGTTTGCCACAGATAGAACATACGTTCTGATTTTGGTTGACATCGACGTCTCTATGGTCCAGAATCATATGCGATGCGAACAGACGTTCGTTCATGGCTAGAGGTTGGTCCCATCGGAGGGAGGCGCTATGTCCAACAAAGAGAAGACAGCACTTGAGACACAGCGCTGCTATCTCTGCATAGACCTCAAGAGTTTTTATGCCTCCGTCGAGTGCGTCGCCCGCAAGCTCGACCCGCTCAAAGCTCGCCTCGTCGTCGCCGATCCAGCGCGAGGGCGCACGACCATCTGCTTAGCCGTTTCCCCTGCCCTCAAGAAGCTCGGCGTACGAAACCGCTGCCGACTCTTCGAGATACCCGAGCATTTGTCGTGCATAGTCGCGCCGCCCCGCATGCGCACGTACATGGAACGTTCGGCTGACATATACGGCATTTACCTACGCTACGTTAGTCCCGACGATATCCATGTCTACTCCATAGACGAGTGCTTCATCGACGCCACGCCTTATCTGCGGCTCTACGATGTGCAAGACCCCCGCGAATTCGCACGCACGCTCTGCCGTGCCGTCCTACAAGAGACAGGTATCACGGCAACGGCTGGCATCGGCCCCAACCTCTTTTTAGCCAAGGTGGCACTCGACGTCACGGCCAAGCACGTGCCCGATGGCATCGGTCTGCTCGACGACGAGAGTTTCCGCGCCCAGATATGGCACCACCGGCCCATCACCGACATCTGGAACATAGGGCCAGGCATCGCACGCCGCCTCGCCAAGCACGGCATCCATGATCTGGCCGGCGTTGCCTTGACCGACCCCGTCATCATACGCAGGGAGTTCGGCGTAAACGCTGAATACCTCATCGACCACGCCTGGGGCCGAGAGGGCTGTACGATCGACCAGATTCGCTCCTATAAACCTCAGGCGCACTCCCTAACAAACGGGCAGATCCTGCCCGAGGACTATACGTTCGACGATGCGCGCATTGTGCTGTACGAGATGGTAGATGCGCTTGCACTCGAGCTCGTGGGACGTCGACTTGTCACAGACCGCATCTCGCTGTTCGTCGGATATGGAAAGCACGGTCGCGATGCCCCCGGGGAAGACCGAGACGGTCGCACCATGCCCCCAGGCTCGGGGCAGGCCGGCTGGCCTGGGCACAAGGAGGCGAACATTGACAATCGCAGAGACATAGGCGAGGAAGACTTTGTCGGAGAGCATGGGGTGCAACACGTCCACCGTTTCGGGCCGCACACCGGGGGCGATCGGCGCCTGTCACAGCGCACGAACTCATCTCGAGCGCTCGCGTCAGCCATGGAGACGCTCTATGACGAAACGACGGCGCGCGACGTCCCCATCCGACGCCTCATGATCAGCTTCTCGGGGCTTGTCGACGAACGTTTTACAACCATCGACCTCTTCACCGATGTCGATGCGCTCGATCGCGAGCGAAGTCTGAGCCACGCCATGCTGGCCATCAAAGGACGCTTTGGCGGGAATTCCCTGCTCAGGGGCGTCAGCCTTACGGAAAAAGCTACGGCTCGCGAGCGAAACATGCAGGTTGGAGGCCATCGTGCGTGATGTTGAACCCCTATCGGTCCGTGCAACGCGAGCACGCGCCGAGGCAAACAGGGCCCGGCAGTTCATCCCATTTGCGGCTCTGCGCGGCTACGAGGAGGTTATCAGCAAACAAGCTCACCCCGTTGAGACGCGCCACGTGCTGAGCGCCGACGAGGCCAGGGGGCTCTCTTGGAAAATAGAGCATCTGCACCGCGGAGAACGAGTTCGCGTAACGTACTACAGCGCAGAGGATGAAGCGTATGCATGCACTGAGGGGACACTTGGCCAGATTGACACCATATCGAAAACGATAAGCGTAGCAGACCACCGCATAGGGTTTTCAGACCTGCTCACCGTGGAGACATCCCAACAGGACGAGAAAGCGCCCTGGTGAGTCGTACAATCGTCGGGCACAAGAGCACATATACCGGCACTGCGCCAGCGTGTGTGTCCGCACCGCCACCCCGTCGGGCACGTGCCCGAAACCGAGGGCGGCTCCATGTCGGTACACCGCTTCGCTCGCTCAGGAAAGGCGCCCATGGATCACGCGGCACACACGTCTCCCTCAGCCCCGACGCGCACGGCTTCGCTTGCCTCGCGCCTGCTCGTTTTCCGCAGCGACAAGGCGCAGGGTAAGCCCGAAAACATCCGCAACGTCAACGGCTGGTGCCCATTTTGTCATCCGGAGCAGCTCACGAACGTGTTTCGCCGAGAGGGCGACCTCATCTGGCTCATGAACAAGTACCGGACGATCGAGGACACAGCGCAGACGATCATCGTGGAGTCAGCCGACCACGTGGGTGACCCTTCGAACTACACCGCCGCCGAGATGAGGCGCATCTTACGGTTTTCCATCGAGTGTTGGCATGAGATGAAGCGCAGTGGCCGTTACGAACGCGTCTTGATGTTCAAGAACTTTGGTCCGCTTTCCGGCGGCTCTCTTCGCCATCCCCACATGCAGATCGTCGGCCTGCAACGCGACGCGGGAACGGAGCGCTCCGTCGATGCCCTGCTCGACGGCGTCGAGGCGTGGGGCTCGACGAACGCCCGCGCGCTCGTGGCGACGCGGCCGTTCGTCGGACCGGCGGAGATAACGCTCGTGGCCAGAGACCAGCGCGACCCCGCCTGCCTGGACGAGCTGGCAGACCTGCTGCGCGCCTCCGTCTCCTACCTGTTGGGCATCTACCATGGCGGGCGATGCGGATCGTACAACCTGTTCTTCTTCGAAGACGAGGGGGCGTGGCGCACCGGGCACGATACAGCTTCCGCGCGGCTTGTCTGCCGCGTCGTCCCGCGCTGGCCGGTCTCGCCCTACCAGATCGGATACGCCATCACGCAGGTGAGCTCGCACGACGAGCTTGCCCGCATCGCAGCCGAGCTGCGCCCCGTCGCTCAGGGGGCCCGAGCAGAGGGCGACGTCTCACCGCGCTGATCGTGACGGGGAACGTGCCTGCTCGTCCCACGTCCAAGGAGGTCCTGCCCATGCAAGACAACCATGATGCCCCCACGCGTCCCGCAAACGACGCGAGCATCGACGCCCGCCTCGAACTGCTCTTCGGGCGGAAGGCGCTCGACAGGCTCGCCGCAGCCGTCGTCGTCGTGTTCGGCCTGGGCGGCGTGGGGTCAAGTTGTGCCGAGGCCCTCGCGCGCGGCGGCATCGGCAACCTGTACCTCGTTGATCGCGACACGGTGGAGGCCAGCAACATCAATCGGCAGGCGCTGGCGTTTCACAGCACGGTGGGCCGCCCCAAGACAGATGTCATGCGCTCCATGATCGCCGACATAAACCCGGCGGCGCGCGTCGAGGCGAGGCACGCCTACGTTTCTCGCGATAACGCGGCTGAGCTGCTCGACGATGCGCTTGCAACGTTCGGACGCATCGACTACGTGCTCGACTGTATCGACACGATGACGCAGAAGATCGCCATCGCCAAAGTCGCCCAGGGGCGTGGCCTTCGTCACCTGGCAAGCATGGGCGGTGCCCACCGACTGCACCCCGAAATGCTGCGCTTTGCTGACCTCTCGGAGACGACGGTTTGCCCCATGTGCATCGCCGTGCGCAAGGTCGCCCGGCGCGAAGGCCTCGAGCACATGAACGTGCTGTACACGCCTGAACGTCCCGTCAACGTCGCCCACTGGGAGCGCAGCGAGGATGGCTCTGTGCGCAAACCACCGCTCGGCACGGCGTCGTTCTTCCCGCCCATCATGGGGCAAATGATGGCGGGACGCGTCATCTGCGACCTCACCGGCATCGAGGACGCCGTCGCAACCCAGGAGCGCGAGCGATCTGCCAACGCCCGCGGCAGCCGGCCAAAGACGAGGCGAGCCCGCCGCCAGGCTGCCGCATCAACCGGGCAGCCCGAAGATCTCGCCTCGAGCCAACCCGAGCCCAGCGCGCCACACCCAGACGAGGCATAGACGCGATGGATGCGAGCCCCCGCCTTTTCGACATGCACTGCCACCTCGACTTTCTCCCCGATCCGCACGGGCTCGCCCTACAGGCAGCCGCCATCGGCGTCGGCGCGCTCTCGGTGACGGTCGACCCGAAAGGCTTCACGCGTATCCGCGGCACGCTCTCGGATGTCCCGGGCTTTCATGCCGGGCTCGGTGCCCATCCCTGGTGGATCGCCGACGGGCACCTCGACAACGAGGATCTCTCTCTATTCGAGAGCCTCGTCCCCGAGGCACACTACATAGGGGAAGTCGGCCTCGACTTCGCGCCACGCCGGGCAGCTTCGTTCGAAGCGCAGGTCGCCGCGCTCGAACGCATCGCATCAGCCTGCGCTCTCTCAGAGGATAAGCTGCTCTCCCTGCACGCCGTACGCTCGGCCGATGCCGTCCTCGACATCTTGGACCGCACGGGATGCCTGAAAACGTGCCGCTGCATCTTCCACTGGTTCTCGTGCTCGAGCGACGAGCTGACTCGAGCCTTGCGGGCCGGGTGCTACTTCTCCATCAACCCTCGCATGTTCGCCACGAAGCACGGTCGCGCCTACGCCCGCAGCATACCGTCCGACCGCTTGCTGCTCGAGACGGACGAGCCACCCGAGCTCAACGCTCGCCTTACGTGCGAGGACTGGCATACAGAACTCGCCGACACGCTCAACCGGCTCGCAGACCTCAGGCGTACCGGTCCCAGTCCGCGCAGCGCAGCCGATCCCGCTGCCCTTGCTGAGGCCATCGCCCAGACGAGCCGAGAGTTGCTCGATCTGTAAGGGCATCTCTGCCGCCGGCCCGCGCTGGGCATCGAAGTCTCGCGCCTGGCCCGCGTCACGAGCCCTCGACGCTCGCTTGCTATACTGGGCACCCCAGCGGCCACCGCCGCGTAGGCATCTCGTATCCAGGCACGGCTATCCAGAATCGCTAGAGCCCCACCCTCGACCATCGGAGCCCTCATGAGCCAGTTTCTCCCCATCAATCGCTCCGACATGCAACGTCGCGGCTGGGACCAGTGCGACTTCGTGTTCGTCTCGGGCGACGCCTACGTCGACCATCCCTCGTTCGGCGTCGCCATCATCACGCGCCTGCTCGAGGCTCGCGGCTTCAAGGTCGGCGTCATCGCGCAACCCGACTGGCGCGATCCGGCCAGCGTCACCGTGCTCGGCGAGCCTCGCCTGGGCTTTCTCGTGTCCGGTGGCAACATGGACTCCATGGTCAATCACTACACCGTCAACAAGAAGAAGCGCTCGACCGACGCCTACACGCCGGGAGGCCGTGCCGGCGCGCGCCCCAACCACGCCGCTGCCGTTTACGGCAACCTCATCCGCCGCACGTACAAGAAAACGCCCATCATCCTCGGCGGCATCGAAGCGAGCCTGCGCCGCCTTGCCCACTACGACTACTGGTCGGACGCGCTCAAGCGCTCCATCCTACTCGACTCCGGCGCCGACCTCATCGTCTACGGCATGGGCGAGCACGCCACCGTGCAAGTAGCGGAGGCGCTCGACGCCGGTCTGCCCATCGACCAGATCACTTACGTCCCTGGCACGGTCTACCGCACGAGCTCCCTCGACGAGGTCTACGACTACGAGCCGCTCCCTAGCTGGGACGAGCTCAACGCCGACAAACTGAATTACGCACGCAGCTTCAACGTTCAGTACCACAACATGGACCCGTTCTCGGGCAGGCGCCTCGTCGAGCCTTATCCCAACAAGGTGTGGGTCGTGCAGAACCCACCCGCCGAGCCACTCACGACGCCCGAGATGGACGAGGTCTACGCGCTCCCCTACACGCGCACGTACCATCCGAGCTACGAGCGTGACGGCGGCGTGCCCGCGCTCAAGGAGGTCAAGTTCAGCCTCGTCTCGAACCGTGGCTGCTTCGGCGAGTGCTCGTTTTGCGCGCTCACGTTTCATCAGGGACGCATCGTGCAGGTGCGTAGTCACGAGTCCATCCTAGCCGAAGCGCGTCTCCTGACCCGCGATCCCGAGTTCAAGGGCTACATCCATGACGTCGGCGGCCCCACGGCAGACTTTCGCCACCCGTCATGCGGCAAGCAGCTCACGCGCGGCGCCTGTACGAACAAGCGCTGCCTGTGGCCGCAGCCCTGCCGCGCCCTTGACGCCGACCATAGCGACTATGTGGCGCTGCTGCGCAAGCTGAGGGCGCTGCCCGGCGTCAAGAAGGTGTTCGTGCGCTCGGGCGTCCGCTTCGATTACGTGCTCGCCGACAAGAGTGATGCCTTCATAGAAGAACTGTGCCGCTACCATGTGAGTGGCCAGCTCAAGGTAGCCCCCGAGCACGTGAGCGACGATGTGCTCGCCGCCATGGGCAAGCCTTCCAACGACGTCTACCAGCGCTTCGTTGCCAAGTACCAGGAGACGAACAAGCGCTACGGGCTCGACCAGTACCTCGTGCCCTACCTCATGAGCTCGCATCCCGGCTCGACGTTGCGCGATGCCGTCAAGCTGGCAGAGGCCGTGCGAGACATGGGGTACATGCCCGAGCAGGTGCAGGACTTCTACCCGACGCCGTCGACCATGAGCACGTGCATGTACTATACCGGCGTCGACCCCCGCACGATGGAGCCGATCTACACGCCGAAGAGCTCCCACGAGAAGGCGCTGCAGCGCGCGCTCATCCAGTACCGCGACCCCGCGAACTACGACCTCGTGCGCGAGGCCCTCGAGAAGGCAGGGCGCGCCGACCTCATCGGCTTCGAGAAGCGCTGCCTCATCCGGCCGAATAAGCCAAGGGCGGGTTCGGGGACACAGCCCAGTCAAGGGCGCAGCTCGAGGGGCGCTAAGAGCGAACGAGGAACCAGCTGCCCCGATACCACCAAGCCCAGGCAGTCTCACAGGCCCGGCAAGGGCGCGTCGCCGGCAGGGCCCTCCACGTCCCGTCGCAAGCAATCCCGCTGGAGCGGTTCGCGGTAACGCGGGGCAGGCATCGCGCGCCGGCCAGGGAGTTTTTCGTACCGCAATCGGTATCTCCTCGGTTAGCCCGGGGCGTCTGCACCGTTTGGGCCTCAAGTGCACGCTTTTTCGGCCAAGCATGCGCAAGACGCCCATCGAGTGCAGGTTTCTTGGGACGAAGCGCTGGGCCGACTTCCGTGTCCGCACGGCGACTCCGAAGCGCGGGCTCTCTACCTGCGAGTTTGTGGTCGGCTCCTGGTCAGGAAGCCGCTCCGGCCAGAAGCCGACCCGGACCAGGCTGGAAGAAACCTGCACTCGACGGTCGTCTTGCGCAGCTGCTCGCGAAGAAACCTACACTCGAGGGCATTTTTGAGCAGCCGCCCGCAAAAAGCTCCCCTCGAAAGCGCCCGGCAGCGCTCGGCCTCGCGATCAGGACACCTCGGCGCGAGAGACCTCCGCATCGATAAAAGCAAGCAAGTCATCCTTGCGATGGACATCGAGCTTCTGGTAAATGTGCGCGATGTGTGCCTTGGCCGTGCCGTCGGACACGCCGAGCGCCTCGCGGATGTACGCGCGCGTATACCCTTCCGCCAGCATGCCCATGACCTCGCGCTCGCGGGCCGACAGAGCGTACTCCCCCGCAAGCTTGTCGTAGACGCTCTCAACCTGCTCGCGGCGCGTCTGGGCCAGTTCGGCGCGCAGCTGGTCCTCCGTGCGCTCCCCCACAAGGCACCCCACGACGTAGGCCGCGCCCAATATGAGCACGCAGGCCGAGCCGAACACGACGGCTTCGAGTACCTCGCGACTCGCCAGCAACGCCGTCAGGTCAACGAGCCGGAACAGGGAGATGCCCGCCACCATGGCAAGCGACAGCGTGAGCTTCTCCATGAGGCAGAGCGCCAGCTCCCCCATGCCGTAGCGCTCTTTGAGGTCCGAGAGCTGAAACGCCGAGAACTCCGCCCACGCCAGCCACACAAGGCCGACAACGCACTCCGCCGCAGTCCGTAAGCCGCCCTCAAAAAACGGCAGGTACGTGACGCCCATCGTCAGAAACAGCAGCGTCGGCAGCGCAAA
This sequence comes from Coriobacteriia bacterium, assembly GCA_018368455.1. Lineage (NCBI taxonomy): Bacteria > Bacillati > Actinomycetota > Coriobacteriia > Coriobacteriia bacterium. The sequence goes on along the minus strand of JAGZEG010000011.1, from coordinate 28,145 downwards.
GTAGAGTCGTTCGGCCGCACGGGCATACGCTCCGATCGCCATCAATACCACGGCGATCCCCAGCCCCGTAAGCAGCGGCGAGGCGTCTGCCACGTCCAAGTGCAACGGAGCCTCGATCGCAAAGCCCATGACGATGCCAAATGCCAGGCGCGACAGCAAGAACGATAGGAGCGGCCCGCGAGCCCGCGGCTCGGGGCGCCTCCGATGATTGCGAAAGCGCACCCGCCCACTCAACAGCACAAGAGACGACGCCATCATGAGAGCCCGCGTCGAAGTACTCGTAGACACAACCGGATCTAGCGCAAGCACACCCAGAATGAATAGCGTCGCGATAAGCATCGTGATGGTAACGTTCACGCCCGCGCTGCGTTTGTCCATGGAAGCGAACGCGAAGCCCCAGAGGACCATAAGCACGGCGACCGTCAACATGTGGAGCAGGGGCCGCACAATCTGAAGCGCCGGCGCGGCACTCGTCTCACCCACAACCCCGGGGCTGAGCAGGCAGATGGCAAGCGATGCCGCTAGAGACGCACAGAAGAGTCCGCGTCTGCCCCTCTCCGTCGAAAGCAAGCGTGGCGCAAGAAAACCAACGCCAACATACGCGGCGAGCAGCAGATATTTCGCGATGCCGTCAGCAAGCAATCCTGCGGAAGAAGACGACACAGGGAGCAGGAACTGCACGACAATGGCCGCCCAGTACAGCGAAGCACCCGCAACAAGCCACGGCTCGACCCCTTCGACGCGCTTCACCCATATCCCCATACGTGCCGTCCCCTCGTCACGCGACCCGCTCTCGTCCCTCAACGAGCGCGATATCAGCCGACCTATCTTAGGTAAAACCGCAGGTGGCCTGTCTATAAGTCTTTTGGGTGATCCCCCATGCGGCGCCTATTGTCCCACGAATAAGTCTGTCGGGCGATACCCCTCCAGCCTCTCCCGGTGCACACTCAAAAGCGTCCGACGGCCCGTCCGCCCGGCGACGCACAAGGCCTGCATCGCAGCCCCAGACGCCGCCGCGGCCGAGCCCATCCGCTCGGTACCATCAACCGAAGGGAACCACCATGAGCGAGACGTTTGACCTGAACCGCCGCAGCTTCGTGAAGGGCGCCGCCTGCATGGGCCTCGCCGGCCTGGGCGCCACTGCGCTCGCCAGCACGACGGCCCGCGCCGCCGAGGCTGCGTCGTTCACGTTTGCTGACACCATCGCTTGGAACGCCGAATACGACGTCGTCGTCGTGGGCTTCGGCGGCGCGGGTGGCGTCGCCTCCGTCTACGCGGCCGACGCCGGCGCCAAGGTTCTTCTCTGCGACGTCGCCCCCGAGGGCAGCGAGGGCGGCAACACCCGCTTTGCCGCGCAGATGTGCGTAAGCGGTGCCGACCCCGACAAGCTGTTCCGCTACTACAAGGAGGGCCTCGCCTGGCACTTCGACATCGATGACGCCACGCTGCGCGCGTACACCGACGGCCTGTGCGACATGGAAAACCTCATGAAGTACCTCGGCGCCGAGGAGCCCGTTGTCCGCTATCCCAGCGGCACGATCGTGACACCCGAGTACCCCGAGTACAACGAGATCGGTGGCGACACGACGTGCGAGTGGTTCGTGCATGACGCCGGCTTCGATAGCGCCTTGTGGAAGACCATTCACGCCGCAGTCGAGGCCCGCGCCGACAACATCGACGTTTGGCTCGAGTCCCCGGCCCTGCACATGATCCAGGATCCTCAGACGAAGACCGTCGTGGGCGTCGAGATCGAGCGCGAGGGCGCATCGGTGCTCGTGCGCGCCAAGAACGGCGTCGTGCTCGCCTGCGGCGGCTTCGAGAACAACCAGCAGATGATCCAGGACTACATCGGCGCCGCCCGCCTGACGCCGTTCGGCACGACGTACAACAACGGCGACGGCATCAAGTTCGGCCGTGAGGTCGGCGCCGACATGTGGCACATGGAGGCGTACGAGTCCATCGGCATTCTCGCCGGCAACGCCTGGGCCACCGACCACGGCCGCCTCGCCTTCGAGAAGGACCCCACGAAGCCGCAGAACCCGCTGTCGCTCACAAGCGGCGACTACGGCACGGGCAGCATCATCCTCGTAGGTGACGACGGTAGCCGATTCATCAACGAAAATGCTGTCAACCGCCACGGTCACGTGTACAGCTGCGGCGTGTGGCGTATGCCCGTCGCCAACTGGGCCCCGCACATCATCTTCGACAAGGCCCAGTACGACGTCCTCGACGCCGACGGCTATCTGACCGAGGAGCGCGTCGCCAAGCTCATCACTGCGGAGACGCCCGAGGAGCTCGCCGAGAAGATCGGTGCCAATCCCGAGATCCTCGCCCGCACGATCGCCGACTGGAACTTCTACGCGGAAAATGGCCGCGACTACCAGTTCAACCGTAACCCGGAAAGCATGCGCGCCTTTGACGGCGGCACATACTACGCGGCGGAGTTCCGCCCCGGCGTGCTCAACACGCAGGGTGGCCCGCGTCGCAACGAGAACGCCGAGGTCCTCGGCATCGATGGCACGCCGATCCCCCACCTCTACAGCGCCGGCGAGCTCGGAGGCATCTGCGCCTTCCAGTACAACTCCGGCGGCAACCTCGGCGAGTGCATGGTGTTCGGCAAGATCGCCGGCACAAACGCCGCCGCCGAGAAGGATCCCCTGCCCGCCGTCGAGATGCCCGCGGCCGTCGAGACGGACATCACCATCAACCCCGGCGACGCCAACGACATGGGCTCGTCCTACGACATCTCCGGTTTCGAGGCCGGCGAGAACCAGTACATCGGCCTGAGCAAGGACGGCATCGGTGGCCGCGTCGTCGTGCGCGTCACGTACAAGGACGGCACGATCGAGGGCGTTGAGGTGCTCGATCAGAACGAGACGCCCGAGTTCGGTGGCGCGGCGTTCGTCACATTGACCGACGAGGTCGTTGCGGCCAACTCCGCCGACGTCGACATGGTGAGCAGCGCCACGATCTCGAGCGTCGCCTTCCTGGGCGCCGTGCGTGACGCGCTTGCCAAAGCGCAGGCGTAACGCAGCAAGGTCGTAAGGCACTAAAGAAGGCCCGCTCGCCCCTCGTGTGCGAGCGGGCCTTCTGTCTATCGCGGCAGGCCAAACCACCCAACCGGCGCGCCGACGGCAGGAATACTCAGCCATTATGTGCAAGAACTCAGAGGCTGGCCGTCCCAAACGAGGGCGGGCGCCACCCCACATGGAGGCAGCACCCGCCCTGCTCGTACTCGTCCCTATGGAACCGCCGCCCTGCCTACGCCTTCTCGACGGCGACGGCGCAGACCTTGTACTCGGGGACCTTCGCCACCGGGTCGAGCGCCGCGTTCGTCAGCCAGTTGCAGTTGCCGTCCTGGAAGTGCAGCGGCATCCACGTCTCGCCCGGTGACGTCTTGCCTGACACGCGCGCCGTGCTCTCGATGGCGCCGCGGCGCGAGCGGACGCGCACGCGATCGCCATCGGCCACGCCCAGGCGCTCGGCATCCGCCGTGTTGATCTCGATGAACGAGCTTCCCTCGATCTGGTCGATTCCCGCCGTGCGGCCCGTCATCGCGCAGGCGTTGTACTGGCTCAGCACGCGACCCGTCGTCAGCATGAGCGGGTACTCCTCGTCGGGCAGCTCGGCCGACGGGCGATACGGCGCCGGCATGTAGAGCGCCTCGCCGCGCGTGAACTTCCCCACGTGCAGGATCGGCGTGCCGGGATGCTCGGGGCCCGTGCACGGCCACTGCAGGCCGCGTCCCTCGTTGCCCCAGTCGTCGAGGCGGGCGTGCGACATACCACCGTAGCTCGGCGTCAGCGACGCGATCTCGTCCATGAGCTGCGCGCCCGTCAGCACGGGCTGCTCGTAGCCCATGCGGTTCATGAGCTCCGTGAAGATGTCCGTGTCCAGACGCGTCCCCTCAGGACCGTCCACAGCCTTGCGCACGCGCTGCACGCGGCGCTCCGTGTTCGTGAACGTGCCCTCCTTCTCCGCAAACGCCCGGCCCGGCAGCACGACGTCGGCGAACTTGGCCGTCTCCGTGAGGAACAGGTCGTCCACGACAAGGAAGTCAAGCGACTCGAGCGCCCGCTGCACGTGGTGCGTGTCGGGGTCGGTGCGCATCGGGTCCTCGCCAAAGATGAACAGGCCCTTGATACGCCCGTCGATCATGGCCGGGAACGCCTCGGTAGCCTTGAGCCCCTCGTGCGACGGCAGGCCCACACCCCACGCGGCCTCGAACTTCGCGCGCGCCTCGGGGTTCTCGACCTTTTGGTACGCCGTGAAGTCCATCGGCGAGGCGCCCATGTCACAGGCGCCCTGCACGTTGTTCTGGCCACGCACCGGGTTGACGCCACAGCCGGGACGGCCGAGCTTGCCGGTGACAAGCGCCATGTTCGCCAGCGACATGACGCCATCGGTGCCGGTGGAGTGCTCCGTCACGCCGAGGCAGTACAGAATCGGCGCGCGCTTGGCCTGCCCGTAGAGCAGGGCGGCGTGGATGAGGTCGTCCTTGTCGATGTGGCAGATCTCCGCGACGCGCTCGGGTGTGTAGTCCGCCGTGAGCGCGACGAGCCGCTCGAAGCCCTGTGCGTCCGTGCGCGCCTCCACGAACTCGCGGTCAACGAGGCCACGCTCGATGAGGATGTGCACGACGCCGTTGGCGAAGGCGACGTTCGTGCCCGGCCGCAGCTTGAGGTGCACGTCGGCACGCGAGGTCAGCGCGATGTCGCGCGGGTCGACGACGATGAGCTTCGTGCCTGCCTCGACGCCTTTGCGGATCTGCATGCCGAGCACGGGGTGCGCGGACTCGGGGTTCGTGCCGACGAGCATGATGACGTCGGAATCCTGCGTGATGTCGTCGATGGCGTTCGTCATCGCGCCCGAGCCAAAGAGGGTCGCCAGACCGGCGACTGTCGGGCTGTGTCAAACACGTGCGCAGTTGTCGACGTTGTTCGTCTCGAATGCGCACCTCACCATCTTCTGGAACAGGTAGACGTCCTCGTTTGTCGAGCGCGAGCACGCAAAGCCGGCGAGAGCGTCGGCGCCGTACGTCTCCTTGACGCGCGACAGGCCGGCGACGACGGCGTCCATGGCCTCGTCCCAGCTGCACGGCTCCAGCTCGCCGGTCTGCTTGTTGCGCAGCAGCGGCGTGCGCAGGCGGTCGGTAGCGCTCAGGAAGTCGAAGCTCGCCGAGCGGCCCTTGACGCACAGCATCGTCTTGTTGGACGCACCGTCGGCACCGCGGGCATCGACGACCTTGTCACCCTGGACGACGAGGTCAATCTGGCAGCCCACGGCGCAGTGCGGGCACGTCGTGCGCACGGTGCGCGTCGGCTCGGGCGCCCACATGTACGTGCGGACGCGCTTCTCGACAAGGGCCCCCGTCGGGCAGGCCTGCGCGCAGTTGCCGCAACTCTCGCACTCCGTGGTCTTCCAGTCGGGACCGAACGGAGCCTCGATCGTCGTGCGGGTGCCGCGCTTGCCGGTGTGCAGCGAGTGGTTATGTGCCAGGTTGTTGCACGCAGCGACGCAGCGCTGGCACGCGATGCACATGTTGGGGTTGTACGACAGGAACGGGTTGTCCTCGACGAGCGGCTTGAACGAGCGCTCGACCTGGAACGACGTCTTGTCGAGCCCGACGATCTGGCAGACGGCGCTCAGCTCTCCGGCCGGCAGGCTCGACGGGTCGGCACCCAGGTTGGAGACGATGAGGTCAAGCGCCATGCGGCGGGCGGCCTGGACGCGCTCAGTGTTCGTGCGCACGACCATGCCCTCGAACACCGGCGTGTTGCAGGCGGCGGCGAGCTGGGTACGCCCCTCGACCTCGACGACGCACACGCGGCATGAGCCGATAGCGTTGGCGTTCTTGAGGTAGCACAGCGTGGGGATGGGGATGGGCACCGACCGTGCGGCCTGCAGGATCGTCGTGCCCTCGCACACCTCTACCGGCGTGCCGTCGATCGTCAGGTGCACCAGGGGCGCCTCCGCCGGCACGTGGTTGGGTGCCGGCGCAGCGTAGACGGGCTTGCTGTTAGACATACTGGGTCCTCCCTCCCACGAGCACGCCGCAGCCGTAGTGGTCGCAGCGCAGGCAGCGGCCGCACTCCTGGGCCGCCTCCTCCGGGGTCATCTCGCACTCGACGGCCGCGAAGTCATGCTTGCGCTCACGCACGGGGCGCTCGGCGACGTTGACGCGGCCCGTGGGCGTCGGGTCATTGGGGCGCGGCTCGGGAACGGTGACGCCGCAGTTGAGCTTGTGGTGGTAGCCCAGGTACTCGTCGATGTTGCGCGCGGCGACCTTGCCAGCCCCAATGGCCATGATGGCGCTGCCCGGCCCGCTCTGACAGTCGCCGCCCACGAAGACGTTCTCGAAGCCCGGCGCGTGCAGCTCGGCGTCGGCGCGGAACAGGCCGCGGTCGGCCTGCATGCCAAACTCCTCGAACGGGCCGCTCACGACGTCCTGGCCCACGGCGATGAGCACGACGTCGGCCTCGACGCGCTGCTGAGGCTTGCTGGCGTCCAGCGGTGCAGGACGTCCGCGCTTGACGGGGCCGATCATCTGCGGCTGCACGATAACGGCGGCGCAGTGGCCGTCGGCGTCCTTCTCGATGGCTGCCGGGGCAGCGAGCGTCATCATCTCGACGCCCTCGGCGATGGCGGCCTCGACCTCCTCGGGCAGGGCCGTCATGTCCTCGAGGCGACGGCGGTAGATGCACGTCACCTCGTCGGCACCGGCGCGCACGGCCGTGCGGCAGCAGTCCATGGCGACGTTGCCGCCGCCGATGATGGCAACCTTCTTGCCGGTGAAGTCGGGATAGCGGTCGTAGCCGATCTCGCGCAGCATCTCGACGGCCGGCACGACGCCCTCCGCGTCGACGCCCTCGAGGCGCAGCGGCTTGCCAGTGTGTGCGCCGATAGCGACGAACGCCGCATCGTAATCGCGCGCGATCTCGGCCATCTTGGCGGCGTCGACGGTGACACCCGTGTGCACCTCGATGTTGCCGACGGACAGGATGCCGTTGACGTCCTCGTCGAGGCGCTCGCGCGGAAAACGGTAGGCGGGGATGCCGTAGCGCAGCATGCCACCGAGCTGGTCCTGGGCCTCGAACACGTCGACGCGATGGCCCATGAGCGCGAGGAAGTAGGCGCACGTCAGGCCCGCGCAGCCCGCTCCCACGACGGCGATGCGGCGCCCGGTGTCGGGCAGGCGTGGCGGCGTGGCCACCTTGTCAGCCGGCGTCTGGTCGACGGCGAACTTCTTGATGCCGCGGATGTTGATGGGCGCGTCGATGAGACGACGACGGCAGCGCGTCTCGCAGGGGTGCTCGCACACGAGGGCACACGCCGTGGGGAAGGGGTTGTCCTTGCGCACCATGTTGACGGCGCCGGCGTAGTCGCCCTCGCGCACCAGGGCGATGTAGCCGGGCGCGTTGACGTGAGCGGGGCACATGGCCTCGCACGGAACCTGCTGGGCAACGTCCTCGCGGCAGTGGTGCGCCTGCACGTGGCTGGCATACTCGTCGGCAAACGTGTCGAGCCCCTCGAGGAACGCGCGGCCGGCCTCGTAGCCGATGGCACAGTCCGAGGCGTCGCGAATCCACGTAGCGAGCGAGCGCACCTGCTCGAGCGTGGCATCCGTGGCGTCGGCCTCGCAGGCGACGATCCTCTCGAGCAGCTTGGCGAGCTGCGGCAGGCCGTCGCGGCACGGAATGCACTTGCCACACGTCTGGGCGGCGCTGGCCTGCACCATCGAGAGCTGTAGCGCCACAGGGCACATGCCCGTCGGCGTCGTGGAGACGCGTCGCACGAACTCGTCGAGCACGCCACCTATCTTCGTGTCGGTGGTAACCCGGGGGACCACCCTGAGTTTACTCATACCTCTCCCCTCCCGCGCGCCCGGCCTTTTGGCTGGCACACGGTACCTCTTAACAGGAATCAATATCGCTAATTGACTCCTACTGTACCTGAGTGTCTCATGGAACGGATACGTGCAGCATACCCCATGGCATCCCCACACAAGAGTGCCGACAGCGTCACGACAGTCGTCACCAGCGAGACTCCAGGTTAGAGGCGGCTACATAGCAACGTCCCCACAGCGCTGGTGCGCGCTGCGGGGACGAGGGAGAGGCTTCCGAAAGATGTGACGCGGCTTCTCGACCCGAGGCCGGCTCTGCTAGCCGATCTCGTACTCGCCAGCGAACTCCTCGAGACCGGTCAGCTTGCCGTTGGTATCGCGCACGGTGCGTAGGTTGATGCCATCGCGGACGCGTGCGTCTTCGAACAGGGAGAGGCTGGAGCCCTCCTCGTCGACGAACTGATGCACGGGAATACGCGCGTCGCCATCGTGATAGGTCAGCGTCCCACTCCTGGCGTCGTAGGTGAGACCGAACGGCTCGAACTGCTCGTACCAGGCAAGCACGTCACGCGAGTCGGCCGTGCCCTCCTCGCTCGAATCAACGTACCGCACGAAGGCACTCGCCGCATCGGCACTCACCGAAGGCGCCAGGCCGCGAGCGACGCCCGAGGTCGTCTCGCTCGCAACAGCGCCCGTCGCCTCGCCAGACAGAACAAGAGAGCTGCCCGACGCATCGGCGGGATCCGTGCCGCTCGCGCTGTCAGTCGAGAAGACAAGAGCGTCAGCTCCAGAGGCGCCATCAGCATCGAGCGCGAGAACGTCCGTCCCGGAAGCGGCTTCGCTCGACACGACGGAAGGATCGGCCGTGTCTGCGGCCTTGCCGCCGGCGACGCTGGATGCCACGGCATCCGCTTGCTCGTCCGCGCTAGATGCCGCCGCCACGCTGTCCGCGAAAACCTCCCCGTCGCCACTAACGCTGGAGGCGAACATGACGGCCCCGGGGCCGCTGACATGCGCAATCTCGCCGTCATCGCCGGCAAGCGAGTCCCCAGGAAGGGTGACGTCGCATTCGACGAGGCCCGTAAGCTTGCCATCCGCGCCGTAGGTCGCCATCAGGTCGATGCCGCCGTTCGCGCGCAGTGTCGTGCCGAGGCTCGCGGCGATCCAGACGTCGTGAAGCTCGTCGTAGACGGAGCAGACGTCCTTGCCCTCGTACTCCATGAGGAGCTCCCACGGGGAGTCGTCGTAATACGACGCGTTGCGGCCATAGCCCCAGGACAGGCCGAACGCCTCGTAGCTCGTGAGCAGCTGCTCGGTCAGCTCGTCAGCCTGCCCGGCAAGCGCCGCTTCGCTCGCATAGGAGCCTTCGTCCGGCGAGGCCAGGGAGATTCCGTCCGCCCCAGCCGACGCCGAAACGCTGTCGGCATAGTGCGGGAGCAGCGCCGAGGACGACTCGCCGTCGTGGTCGAGGCGCAGGGTCGCATCCCCGTCTTCGCTCGTGCTTGCCGAGTAGCGAGGGAACGCGTCGGACTCCCGGACGTCCTCGGACCAGGTCACCTCCGGCTCCGACATCCCATCGGACACGCGCGGCGAGATGAGCACGGGGCCATTGTCCGTGCTCACGGAATACGTCGTAGCAAGAGCAGCTGGGACACCCGCGACGAGCAGCGACGACGCGAGCACCGCCGCTGCGGAAAGCTTCTTTACCTTCATGATCGCCACAATCCTCTCCTCGAGCGCCCCCGTATTGAAGGCGCTGTACAGCGGGGCAAATGAACCCCGCGTCTCTTCCATACCAATGAGCGTGCGCGCGTAGCTCGACCGCGCGTCATGCCCGATCCGCCGTACAACCGCCTCGTCGCACGCAAGTTCAATGTCGCGATTAGCGAGTAACCACATCGCCCACACGAGCGGGTTGAACCAATGCAGGCACAGGGCCGCCGCCAGGACGTACTTCTTGACGAGATCGAGCCGACGGATGTGCGCGACCTCGTGCGCCAAGACGAACCGCGTCTCCGCGCAGGCGCCCATTCCCTTGGGCAGGAGCACAACCGGCCGAAATACGCCGTAGGTCAGCGGCGTGTCGACGCGATCAGAGCACCGCAAGCGCACGGGTCTACGCATCCCGGACGTCTCTGCGCGCAACGCAGAGAGCGGCGCCTCGTCCTCGACAGGCAGCGAAGCCGCAAAGCGCCGACGGCTCCGCACATAGCAACCCGCGAGGCACCCCGCGCAGGCCAGGGAGCCAGCCACCCACACGACCGACACCCACGCAGGTAGGCCCGTCATGCGAACCAACCATCCACGCGCCGCGCCATCTGACGCGCCCTGAACGCCGGCGTCATCGATGTCCGAATGAGACCCCACGCCGTCCAAAGTCGCCATGTCGTAGTTCAAACTTGTTGTCGTACCGCCCGGCGCCGCTCCGCTGATATTCAATGTGGTGCCGCCGTTGTTCAAAACATCAGGGTCGCCCTCAGGCGCCGTTGGACCACCGTTCAACGCAGGTTCATCGCCGGCCTGCTTGCCAGCCTCTTCGTTCAATGCCGTCGTGCCATCGTCCAAAGCCAGCATGTCGCCGTTCATCGCCGCCACGCCAACGTTCAACGTCGCAGACCCATGGTTCAATGCCGTCGTACCACGGGCCGGCCCATCGGGAGCAAAGGCATTCGTATCGGAACCGCCGGAGACACCTTGCACCGCAGAGACAGACTCAATGCAAGGCGTCGGGGCAAGAGCGGCTCCGATTCGCTCGCCCATGCCTGGCGATACCAAGTCGACCACGGCATAGGCGTTCCAGGGAACAGGGACCGAAAACGGCACGAGCAGCCGTACGGCCACGAGAAGCCAGAGCACGACGAACGTGGCCTTGGGAAGGCGGTTGAGCCAGGCGGCACGCGTCACGATGACGGCGGCCGCCATCACCGCCCCCGTCAGCCCCATGCCCAGAAGGCTCATCGTCCCCACGGCTTACTCCCCTCAATCCCCTGAGCGCCCCGCTCAAACCGATAGCGGGGCTAGTAGTCCCCCCACACGCCTACTCAAGCTCGTCCACGATGCGCTTGAGCCGGTCGATTTCCTCGGGAGGCAGCTTCGTTCGGCCCAGCAGCGCGGCAAACAGCCCACTGGTCGAGCCGTCAAACACCCGGTTGATGAGCTCGGTCGTCTCCGCCTGCTGCACCTCCTCCTTGCCGATGAGCGCATGGCACATGAAGTGGGGCTCCGAGCGCTCGATGGCGCCTTTTTCGATGCAACGCTTGATAAGCGTGCGCGTCGTGTTGACGTTCCAGCCCACCTCGGCCTTCAAAATCTCCGAGATGCGCTTTGCGGTCATGTCACCCTCCCGCCACAGGACATCCATGACCTTGAGTTCCGAATCAAACAACTTCACATCCATGGCTTCCCGCCTCACACGCTCGTCCCGATCAATCGGCAGCATAAAGATACGCCGTTATCAAGACGCACCATTTATAACCTGCATAAGACTCTTGTAGTACGACGGCAGCTTGTATACTACTCTCGTCGTATAGCAGAGTCAAGCGGGCGAGCCCGCCGCTCTAGCCCGCACCGACCCCGGCAAAAGAAAAGCTCCCCACAGCACCATCTCGGCGTCATGGGGAGCGATGCAAAACAGTGCAAATTGTAGAAAGCCGCTACAGCCTAGTGATGGTCGGTCGGCTGGGGAGCGAACGTGTTGTACGAAGTGGCAGCCTGCATCGGAGCGAGCATGACGCGCCCGGTGCCGCGATAGACGTTCACGAGGCCCTCGCCGCTTACCGCAGAGCCGAGCAGCGACTTGCCAGAGCGCTCGACCGTGAAGCTGAGGCCCGACGTCCAGGCCAGCGCGTAGTTTCCGTCAACCTTAAGCTCATCGTTGTCGAGGTCGACGTAGACGATCTCCTGCTCGGGGCAGGGCGACTCGAGCGCCACGATGCCTGTGCCGTCAATGCGCAGGTTGAACAGGCCCTCGTTGCCCGCCACGGCGGAGGAGAGGTTCGTCCGGCGCTGCAGCTCGTGCTTGAGCGTGCCGTCGCACGCCAGGAACAAACCGTCGTTCAATACGATAGACCCGCCCCACTTCGTCGTATCCACGAGCAGAATGAAGCGCCACGTCGGCTCGCACACGAGCTTGCCGACGCCGGTGTACTCCGGCTTGATCATGGAGTCCTGGCTGACGGCACCCTTGAACATCTTGCCCACGAAGTCGCCGACGCCCTTGACGCCCGTCGTGGCCTTCACGTTGCCGACCGTCCACTGCATGGCGCCCGCCTGCAGCGTGACGCCGCAGCGGCCGTCGAGATCGGCGACGAGCTGGCGACGGCGCACATCCATCTGCGCGGCAAAGTATGCCGACATGGCACTCTCGGGCGTCACAGACAGGTCGCGGTCCCACTGAATAACTCGGAACTGGCCGGCCTGGGCAACGACCTTGACATCGTCGTTGTTCTCGAAGTTGTAGACAGTGAACGCCACAAAAGACCCCTTTCGATAGAAAAATCCACAGTCCCCCGCACCCTGTTGACATATACCCAGAGAGATACCACCGCCAACACCCGGGCACGCGAAATCGGAGCAGGGGCGACTCCCTTCTAATGAGGGTCAGATCTCTGTCAGAGACGTGTCAGGCCCCCCTGCGAGAGCATTGATTCGTCAACGTTTTCCTTGGCATAAATAGTTAGTAATGCTAATATTTTATCAGAAGGAGGCGGCGATGACCAAGCGGCGTGTCCTTATAGCCGAACTTGAGAAAGCCGGATTTGAGCAAGTAAGGAGTGGCTCGACCGCAAACCACGACAAGTACCGACTAGGCGATGTCACCGTCGCCGTCCCCAGGCATCGCGAAATCAAAGACAGACTGGCCGACGTAATCAGAAAGCAAGCAGGGCTCAGATAGCCCACCGCCACAAGGTGCCTGTAGCATCAAAAGGAGAATCGACATGATGTTCGTAAGAGAATTCGAAATTATACCGAATGAGGGGGGCTACCTCGCACTGCCCCTTGATATGGATGGGGGCACCGAGGGGGACACAGCTCAGGAAGCGTTGGCCATGGCCGCGGAATGGCTGCACCTCATGGCCTTGGACGCCCTCTTGCACGGAAAGACACTACCCGGCGGGACCGTCGGCCACTCCCCCCGCGAAGGCGGAACGGTGATCGCGGTGGCAGTACCGGTGAAGCTTTCCGATGCCCCCTCAATGACGGCCGCCGAAGCGGCACGGAAGCTCGGCGTATCAACCGCCCGCGTTGCGCGAATGTGCGCCTCAGGCCAGCTTGCGTCGTGGAAAGTCGGAGCAACCCGCATGGTTGCCTGCGAGAGCGTTGAGGAACGGCTGGCGTCTACCCCGGCACCGGGCAGGCCGAAAGCAGCCGTGGAGGCGTAAATGAGCCGCGCCGCCGGCACGCAGGCAGTACCCGTACACCGGCGGCGCAGGCTGTTCAGACACCGAACGCGCTGGCCTACTTGTGGTAGTACGTCAGGCGCTCGTACTTCGGCTCGCAGCAGACGTTGATGCCGAGCGTTCGGTAGAGCTTCTCGTCGGCCGCAGAGATGATGACGGAGAAGAACGCGTCGCAGCCCCGCAGCTTCTCGGCGGCCTCGATAGCGCGGTCAGCCAGCGGCTCGGTCGCCGAGCTGATGGACAGTGCGATAAGCATCTCGTCGGAGTGCAGGCGCGGGTTCTTGTTATGCAGGTGGGACGTCTTGAGGTGGCAGATCGGGTCGAGCGCCTCGTCGGAGATGATGTACGTCTTCTCGGGGATGCCCGCCACCTTCTTGAGGGCGTTGAGCAGCAGCGACGACGCCGCACCCAGCCTTGACGACGTCCGTCCGCACACGACCTCGCCGTCCGGCAGCACGAGAGCGCCCGCCGGCAGGCCCGTCGCCTCCTCCTTCGTAAGCGCTGCCTGGCGCGCCGGACAGAAGTCGGTCGTCACGCCCGCCTGGTTCATGAGCAGCTCGAGCCTGCGGATGCGCTCCTTACCCACGCCCGTACGCTTGACCTCGACGGCCGTCTGGAAGTAGCGGCGCACGATCTCCATCTGGGCCGCGCGGCGCACGACGGCGTCGTCGCTGATAGCCAGGCCCGCCATGTTGACGCCCATGTCCGTCGGCGACTGGTAGGGGCTCGTGCCGTCGATGCGCTCGAGCATGGCCTTGAGCACGGGGAACGTCTCGACGTCGCGGTTGTAGTTCACGGCGACCTTGTCGTAGGCCTCCAGGTGGAACGGGTCGATGATGTTCGAGTCGTCCAAGTCGACGGTAGCCGCCTCGTACGCGATGTTCACGGGATGTTTGAGCGGCAGGTTCCACACCGGGAACGTCTCGTACTTCGCATAGCCGGCCGCGATGCCGCGCTTGTGCTCGTGGTAGAGCTGCGACAGGCACGTCGCCATCTTGCCCGAGCCGGGGCCGGGCGCCGTCACGACGACGAGCGGGCGCGTCGTCTCGACGTAGTCGTTGGCACCGAAGCCCTCGTCGCTCACGATGTGGTCAATGTCGGTGGGATAGCCGGCGATCGGGTAGTGGCGATACGAGCGCACGCCCATCTCCGACAGGCGGTTGCGGAACGCGTCGGCAGCGGGCTGGCCGGCGTAGCGCGTCACGACGACGCCACTCACGAGGAAGCCCATCCCCTTGAACACGTCCATGAGGCGCAGAACATCCTCGTCGTAGGTGATGCCGATGTCGCTGCGCATGCGGCCCGACTCGATGTCGGCGGCGCTGACGGCGATGATGATCTCCACGTCGTCCGCCAGGCTCTTGAGCATGCGGATCTTGGCGTCGGGCAGAAAGCCGGGCAGCACGCGCGACGCGTGGTGGTCGTCGAACAGCTTGCCGCCGAACTCGAGGTAGAGCTTGCCGCCGAACGAGTCGATGCGCTCCCGGATGTGGCCGGCCTGCAAGTCGAGGTACTTCTGGCAGTCAAATCCGATCTGCATTGTCAGCGCTACCCTTCTCCTCTGGCACCATGGCATATGGCATTGAGTGTACGCCCCCGAGCGGGCCCTTGAAACGCAGGGAGCCCGTCCCCGAAATAATTCCGGGGACGGGCTCTCAAGAGGGGGCTCCTCTACGCGCCGCTACTCAGCGTGCTCGATCTTTTCGACCTGGCACAGGCCCTCCTTGAAGGGCGGGTAGCCGGTGACCGGGTCAAAGTCGCGCGACACGAGCAGGTTCACGTTGGCGTTCGACCAGCCGTGGAACATGTCGACGCAGCCAGGCAGCACGAGGTTCGTCACCTCGACGCGCATCTCGATCTCGCCGAAGTCGTTGAAGACGCGCACCCAGTCGCCGTCGACCAGGCCACGGGACTCGGCGTCCGTCGGGTGCAGGCGCACGATCGGGTCGGGCATGAACTGGTTGAGCCAGGGGCAGTCGCGCTGCTTGGAGTGCGTGTACATCGGCACGCGCGAGCCCGTGTTGAGGATGAGTGGGTACTTCTCGGCGACGTCGGGCGTCGACACGGGGCTGTACGCCGGCTCGTTCCACAGCGGCAGACCGTCGAAGCCCGCCTCGCGCAGCACCTCGGACACGAACTCGATCTTGCCCGACGGCGTGTTGAAGCCCGGCTCGCCGTCCTTGCGAATGCCGCCGGTCTCGTACTTCTTGTACTGCGGATCGCCCGTCGGGGGCACGGCGACGCCCTCGGGATGCTCGCGCAGATCGGCCATCGTCACGCCCACGCCGGCCGTCGCGAGAACCTCCTCGAGCGCAGCCTCGACGCTGCCACCGAAGCACTCCTCCTCGAAGCCCAGCTTGCAGCCGAGCTCCATGGCGATCTGCCAGTCCTCGCGCGCCTCGCCCTGCGGGGCGACGACGGGCTCGCGCAGGAAGATCTTGCGACCGAACACCGCGAGGGGCGCCATACGCTCCATGCACATGGCAGCGGGTAGGATGATGTCGCAGAAGTTGTGCGTCCAGGGGCGGTAGAAGTAGTCGGCAGCCGCCGCGAACTCGAGCGAGCCGATAGCCTCCTGGTACATCGTGGACTGCGGCCACATCATCGCGTTGCCGCCCCACATCATCATCATGCGGATCTTGCCCTCAGCGGCGTACTCGGGCCAGCGGTTCGTCTGCATCTGCTTGACGTACTTGGTCCAGACGGGGAAGTCCTGCAGGTCGTAGCGCTTGTCCTTGATCTCCTCGTACAGGTCCTCGCGGTTGAACTGCGTCGTGGAGGCGAACAGGTCAAACGGCAGGCCGCCGCCCACGGTCAGACCGCCGGCCATGTCGAGGCCGCCCTGCATGGCGACGAGCAGGCAGATGGCCATCTGGTTATAGCCACCGTTCGTGTGGTGCACGACCGGGCTCGCGCTGAAGATGGGCGCGCCGGGCTTGTTCGTGCCCCAGATCTCGGCCGCAGCCTTGATCTTGTCGGCCGGCACCCAGGTGATCTCCTCGGTGCGCTCGAGCGTGAACTCGGCGACGTAGGCCTTGAACTCTTCCCAGCCGTTGCCCCACGTCTCGCAGAACTCCTGGTCATACCAGCCGTTCTCAATCATGCAGTTCGCGATGCCCAGCGCCAGAGCGCCGTCCGTGCCCGGGCGCGGCTGCAGGTGCACGTCGGCCAGGGACTCGACCGTCGGCGTGATGCGCGGGTCGACGATGACGAACTTCGTGCCGTTCTTCTTGAGCTTCAGCAGCTTGCCGAAGCGGTTCGGCAGCGACCAGGCCGGGTTCAGCGACCAGATGAGGCAGCTCTTCGAGTCGGCCGAGGGGTTCGTGCCCATACCGCCGATGCCGTAGGCCAGCTGGCCGGCGATGATCGTGGCGTAGGCGCACGTCGAGCTCTCGTTGCCGTACGTCGGCGTGCCGAACAGGTTGGCGAGGCGGTTGACGGCGCCACGCGGCTCCTTGGGGTCGCCGCAGTACAGGAACACGGACTCGGCGCCGGACTCCTCCTTGCACTGTTGCATCTTGGAGGCGATCGTCTCGTACGCCTCCTCCCAGCTGATCTGCTCCCAGCCCGGATCCTCGTCGATGCCCTTGACAGGGTTCGTGCGCTTCATCGGGTAGAGCAGGCGGTGCGGGTCGTAGATCTCCTGAATGGAGGCCATGCCCTTGGCGCACAGCGGGTCGTTGGGGTAGCCGTCCTGGCGCGACTCGATGCGGACGATCTTGTTCTCGCGAACGAAGGCCTTGATGCCGCACTTCGGCGTGTGGTTGCACATGTCGCAGTACGAGAAGCGCTCCTCGGTGGGGCTGTTCTCGTCAGCGAAGGCCTCAGCCGGCCACAGGAACTCCCAGCCGCCCTTGACGGCGGTGACGCCGATGGCGCCGGCGATACCGGCCTTGACGAACGAACGACGCGAGATGGACGCGGGCAGCGCGGCCTCGACGGCGATGTTCAGCGAATCAGTCATCGTATATGCTCCCCTCGTCCTAGCGAGCCGCGTCGGCCGCGGCAGATGCGGCGCCGTCCGTGGCGGTGCCGGCCGGCTTGTAGGCCATGCTCTCGAACGGCGTCGGCAGGAACTCGGCCGGCATCCCCTCGAAGCCGATGTAGTAGTACGAGCTGCCCGGCACGTTGTAAGCGGCGTCGCCGGCCTCGGCCAGCGCGACGCTCGCGGGGCTCTCCGGGTCCTCGAGGTCACCGAAGATGCGGGCGCCACCAGGGCAGTTCACGACGCACGCGGGCTCGAGGCCCTCGTCGACGCGGCTGGCGCACATGATGCACTTCTCGACGGCGGCCGTCGTGCGGGCACCCTGCTCCTCATAGGGGGCGGGGTTCTCGACGTCGAACCACCAGCCCTCGTTCGTGGCCATCACGCGCGCCTCGTAAGGGCACGCCGTGACGCAAGCGCCGCACGAGATGCAGGCCTCGCCGTTGACCATGACGATGCCGTCCTCGCGGGTAAACGTGGCGCCCGTCGGGCACGCGGCCTCGCAAGGCGCGTCCGTGCAGTGCATGCAGGCGTGCGGCAGATAGCCGCGGTGAGGCGTGCCGTCGGCGTCCGTCCACTCGCGACGCTCGACCGCGTTCCAGGCCGGCGTGTTCGGCCGCAGGTTGTTCCACTGCTGGCAGGCGACAACGCACGCGTAGCAACCGGCGCAGCGTCGCATGTCGATAACCATCCCATAGTGGGCCATGGCTGTTCCTTCCCCTCTTTTCTCCCCGCGTGCGTCCCGCGACTCCCCCACGACAGGCCTTCCGATCCCTCCCGCAGGCATCGAACCCGATGGCCCCGGCGGCGCACCCTCTCGACAGACATAATAGAAATGCCAGCTCAGAGGGTGTAGACGTGAGCGTCAGACCATGGGCGTGGCCCTTGCGATCCCTCGTTCATAGCGTGCGCTATGGTTTTGTGAAGGCGCCTTCAAAAGCGCAGGCAGGAGCCTTGACCTCGACGGATTCCCGGCTATTTAGGCATCCGTGGCGGCTCGTTTCGTGTGACTGTCGGCACCATGGATGTTTCTATCGGCAACGCCGGCACCAACGCGCCGATGTTGCGCTCGGCCGGAGCCATCGCTACCCTTGACCGTGGGGAAACATCGTGCGATTCAGAGGAATCCCGCAGGTGGCGGGGTATAAGCGGCGGTGTACCGCGCGCCTGTTTTCAGGTGCCGGACACGCGGCAGGGGGAGGGGTTGCACAGTGGGACAGAAGGACGAGGGGCGGCCCTCGGGGGACGCGACGTTCAGCGTGGCGGCGAGTTCGGTACTCATCCCGTCGAGCTCGTTTCAACCACTGACGTTCGCCGAGCACCTCGACACGGGCACCCAGCTCAAGCTGTTCAAGGGCGAGGTATTCGGAACAGTTTGCCGCCACGAAGACGATCCCTATCTCTGCTATGTCGTGTCGGGCCACATCGACGCCCTGTTCCTGCGCACGGACGGCACGCACATGCGTCTGTACGAGCGCGGGGCGGGCAACGCGTTCCAGTTCGAGTTTGCTGGCATCGCGTCCCAGGGCGCCACGCGGCTGCAGTTCTGCGCGACGGAAAACTCCATCGTCGTGAGCTGGACGTTTCGGCAGGTGCGCGACCTCGTGGCCAGCGATCCGCGCGCGTTTGAGGACCTCATTACGCTCACGCACCTCACGTACGGGCAGCTGGGGCACCGCCTGGACAACGTCGACGCCCAGTCGACGAGCAGGCGCATCCTCGTGTGGCTCAAAAAGCTCGTGGACACGGCCGAGCCCGACGCGGACGGGACGTATCACATCGACTGTGACATGACGGTGCAGGAGATCTCCGACCTGCTGATGATCCACGTGACGACGTGCAGCCGTCTGCTGGCTGCGCTCAAGCGGCGCGGCATCGCCGAGCGCACGCGAAAGCAGATCGTCGTCAGCGACCCCGACGAGCTCGCGCGCCTCTGCCTCGAGGAGAACCCGCTGCTCTACTGAGGATAGTTCTGGGATGCAGGCGATCGGCGCACGAGGATCCCGCGTCCGGCGTAGAAGCGGGCGAAGCGCTCGAGGGGGACGCGGGCGTTCTCAGCCGAGCCCGGCAGGCCGGACGAGTTGTGAAAGACGAGCTGCGGGCCCGTATCGCCCTCCCCCGGCTCGGTGCGATGGACGAGCACGAGGTGGCCGCCCGTGTGCGTGGGCTCCTGGTCGGGCAGGCGAATCTCGTAGGAGACGGACGCCATCGCGTACCACTCCCCCGAGGCCACAAGCTCGGCCAGCTCCTCGGGCAGCAGATCGGGACGGGAGATGGCCTCGAGCCCGAAGTCGTGGGCGACCCAACGGACGAACGGCGCGTAGTACAGGCCGCCGATGGTGCCGTCGTCGTGCGGCGTAAGCACGCCCCAGCTGACGGCCTGCGCAAGCATGGCCGCCTTGCACGGCACGTCGGGCCAGCGGGCCGGGTCGGCCGCGAGGATCATCTGCAGGCACGTGAGTCCGCACGTGTTGCGCGACCACAGCCGGTACGCCTCGCCGCTGAGGTAGCCGTCGGCGCGCCAGTCGTGCAGCGGGATGGGGTCCTCGCCCCGCTCGATGACGGCGACGTTGCAAGCGATGTCGCCCCACTGCGACAGGTACGGCGGGTCGGGAAGCGTGTGACAGCGCGTGTGCATACGAACCCCCTCGGCAAAGCGGTCCCGGCAAGTCCGAATAGGCGCCAAGGCTCTCGAAACGATCGAGACACAGTCGGGATCGACGCGACCTCATTCGTAAAACGTCAAGCTATCCTCGCCAAACTGCTCAACCCAGCACGAGCAAATATACCTGTGGTTGAACTTCACGAGCTTTTCGATGTCACGCAAATCTTTCTCGGGGATGCCGCTGTTGTTATTTGCAAGCAGACAGCCTCCTCCGGAGGTCAACCAGAACTTCGTGGCATTAACAGTCGCGCGCCGCACAGCCACATACACATGCACCGGCTCGCCATTCTCAGCAACCCAGAAGAACAAGACGTACTGTCCAAACGCCAGGATCTTCGGCATCAGGCTACAACCTTTTCCCCGGCTCGCCGCTCTGCAAGGTCGAAGATAAGAGGGGCGTTATCTCGTAAAAAGGTATCGAGACGCGCCACCTCTTCAGGGGAAAATCCCTCGACATCCGACCATACATATGCAGGCAGCGTGCATTGTGCCGAGTCAAATCCCATGTCGATGGGGCGCTCGACAGCAACACGCACTGTCCCGTCGGGGCACAGGTCAGAATATGCGACTGTCGTCTCGTCAGGAAAGGACACATATTCCCACATCATGACGGCCTCCGTCCAACCGAGCCAAGTGCTGTCCACCAGTATATACCGCAGCGGTGCGGCACCCAAACGCAGGCCGGGGTTGGCCCGCAGCTTTGCGCCGCAGGCCAACCCCGTAATTAGTCGTACCTCATACGTAGAACAATACCGCTTCTATGCCGAGAGCGCATTCTGGATGGCCTCGAGGAACACGCTGCAGGTTACCGTGGCACCGGCGACGAGATCCACATCCGTCGGCCCCGTCTCGGTCACCGCCGCGACCATCTTGTCGAGCGCCACCCCGCCGATCTCGGGCGTCTCGTTTGCCTTCAGGATCTCAACGGCGGCAATCCTCTCGCCGTCAAGCGTGACCTTCACCGTGATGTCGCCGCCGATGCCCCGCGAGCTCGTGCCCACGCGCTCGTTGACGATGTCGTCCACAGCCCGTCGGTGCTCCCGGTCGCGTCGCAAAGCCGTCAAAAGGGCATGCTTGTAAATGATGTCTCGCTCGATCTTTGTCTGATACTCCAAAAGCCGGTCGGCAGAGAACGGGTTGTCTCCTTCCCGTATGGCGTCGCGCAGGTCGCCAGCCTCATAGCCGATGTTCCTCATGGCCGTGTACGCGATCATCGTCAGATAGTCGTCATCATCATACGCGCGGTAATTCGATAGTTCGTCGCGCTCGGGGCTAATGAGGTTGATGGACTCGTGGTACCTGAGACTCGTGCGAGAAAGGCCGATGCCCCGCACGAGGTCGCCGATGCTGTGCTTGAACGTGTCCCTGTCGGGCCCCGTCCCTCCGTCACAGGGCATCACCTCCGATTCCGACGCGGCCGAACCCGACCTCAGCCTCCACGAGGTCGATGAGCTCTTGCTGGGAGTGCAGACCCATCTTGCGGTAGAGGCTCTTGACATGGCTTTTGACCGTCTCATCTCCGATAGCGAGCTCGTGAGCGATATATGACCGGTTTCGACCCTTTGCCAGGAGGAAGAGTACCTCGACCTCGCGCGGCGACAGGCGGAAGCGCCGGGCCAGCGACGTCGCCGCGTCGTCGAGCTCCGTCATCGTGCGCTCAGCCTCGCCAGGGCGCACGCGTTCCCACCCCGTCTCGGGCGATCGGTTCGCAAACACGAAGATGGCCACGAGTAGCATCGTGAACACGGACAGCGCCGAGAACATGGCGAGCCCCGACTGCTCTTCAACAACCTGCGCGAGCACCGATGCCGCCAGAGACCCCACGAGTTGCCCGAACTGGATGGAGAGCATCCCCCACGCCACGATGCGCCCCGCAGGGACGCCCCCGCGCTGTGCGAGGATGGGCCACGTTGCCCACAAGACGATGTAGAAGTACTGGTATCCGCACTGATGCACGGCCGTGCCGATGACGCCGGGCACCCCCTGCAACGGAAGGAACAGAAACCCCGCCGCCATGAGAGGCAGTGCCACCTGGTAGGTGAGCTGGCTGAAGTCCATCTTGAACACGTTCGTTGTCACGTGGAGGGCCAGCACGCCCACGACGATTCCAACGATGTTCAGTGCGTCGCGCAGCACGATCTGTTCTGGCTCAAGCGGCGCCATCAGGCCCTTCATCACGCCAAACGACGCCCCGAAGAACAGAGCGATGAGCATCATGCGCAGCGGGGGTCGTGCTTTGACACGTACGTCACACAGGCTGCGCGGCAATGGGGGCATTCCCCTGCGTGCGTGACGGTAGCACAGGACGCCCAGCACGGGTAGCGCCGCAACGACGAGCTGCGCCACGTCGACAGGCAGCAGCGTGATGAACACGTAGGCAAGGGCCGCCAGCAAGAGGGCCATCACGCTGTAGCGCACGGTTTCGCGTGAGCCAATGCTGGCGAGCAGCTCGCCCCACAGCACGACGATTGCGCCGCTGCCGATGCCCGTAAGCACCGATCCCGCAAGGTAGAGCGCCGGGGCAACCCCGGATGCCGCCTCGAGAACTACTTGGCTGATGAGCAGCGTCCCCACGCACGTCAGACCCGCCGCCGACCACGGAAGCCACGACAATCTGCCCAAGGGGTTGCGCCGATGCGCAAGCAAAAGCAGGGCCGCAATGGCCACGACATTGGCGCTGAGTGAGACAGCCCACAGCGGCTCAAGCGTGGCAATGGCAGACGGGATGCCGGCCCCGACGGAGCTCACGACGGGACCGAACGCTCTCTCCGCTCCGAGGGCACCCGGCGTCGACGACATCCCATAGAACAGCGAGCTCCAAAAGACGCACCAGATCCATGTCCAATGCGCGGCAAATCCCGCAATGTCCGGGGCACGCCAATAGTCCATTGTTCGCGTGGCTGGTGTCATCTCGTCTACTCACCCGGTTCGATTTCGCTTGCAAAGCGGCTTGGCATCGTCTCACCAACGCCGCACATTATCCTCCCCCGGGCAGGGGGAGGGGCATATCAATCCCCACACCCTCCCCCGACCGACGGGGTGCGCAGCGTGCCGGCCCACCGTCATAGTGAGGCCAGCGATCGCAAGACCGGGCACCGGCTCACAGATTGGGTGCCACCCGCCGAGCACAACCGACACAAGGAGGAACGCACATGAGCACTTCGATCTCTCGCCGCACGTTCGTCGAGGCCAGTGGAGCAGGCCTCATCGGCGCAGCAGCTGTCGCTGGTATGGCATCCACGGCCCTGGCTACCGAGAGCTCGGCAGCCGCCGACGCAAAGGCGGCCGACGCCGCGACTTCCATGCCCGTCGGCCCCAACGGCATGGCCGCCGGCCCCGACGCAGCGGGCCTGCACCCGTGGGAGATTGCGCCCGAGCCCATCCCCGCTGACAAGATCAGTGCGACGGAGGAGTGCGACGTCCTCGTCATCGGCGCTGGCCTCGCAGGTGCGTGCGCCACGATGGCCGCGCTCGAGGAGGGTGCCAAGGTCGTCACAATCGACAAGACGAACGGCTCCTCCCCCATCGGCCGCGGTGTGCACATCGCCGGCTTCCACACGAAGGTGCAGCAGAAGCTCGTCGAGGAGGGTCTGCTCGAGGAGCCCGACTACAATCACGTCGTGCGTCGCTGGATCAACTGGGCGCAAGGTCGCGTCAAGGAGCCACTGCTGTGGGAGTTCGCCCGCAAGAGTGGCGCGTGCTTCGACTGGCTGTACGACCTGGCCGTGGCCAACGGCATGGAAGCCCTGCTGTGGGACGGCTACTACAAGGGCCCGGACTACACCGAGTACCCAGTGACGCACATCTTCTACCAGGCCGACAAGTACGAGGAGACCATCAACTTCACGTTCTACCAGGGCGCTGGCGTCGGTGACGTCTACGGCAACGCGGCCCTCATGCCGGTACTCTACGACATCGTGGCGCAGAAGGGCGGAGAGATCCGCTGGTCGACGAAGTGCGAGCGTCTGCTGCGCGACGGAGACGGCCCCGTGACCGGCGCAATCGTCTCCAACGAGGACGGCAGCTACGCCCAGATCAACGCCAAGTCCGTCGTCATCGCCGCCGGTGACTACGCGGCCGACGACGAGATGTTCAAGTACTACTCGCCCATGACGGCCTACGCCATGGACGCGCGCTGGTACATGCCACCGAACTGCGACACGGGCGACATGCACAAGCAGGCCATCTGGGTCGGTGGCGCCATGCAGAAGTCCGAACCGCACGCTGCGGTCATGCACCTGGACTTCGGCGCCGCGAGCTATGGTTTCCTACACGTCAATTGGGAGGGCAAGCGCTTCAAGAACGAGGACGTCAACACGCAGTCCAAGAGCGTGACGAAGGCCCTGCAGACGCATAAGGAGGCGTTCACGATCTACGACGCGCACGGTCTGGAGAACGTCAAGAAGCAGATGGACGCCGGCTTGGGCGGAGGCCTGCAGTGGGGTCAGTTGACGCAGCCCGTCGGCGGCGAGTACAACCTCGAGGCGCAGAAGATCGTGCTCGAGGGCGAAATCGCCGACGGCAAAACGTACACGGCCGACACGCTCGAGGAGCTCGCCGAGAAGATGGGTGTGCCCGCCGAGAACTTCGTGGCGGCGGTCGAGCGCTATAACGAGCTGTGCGACCTGGGCAAGGACCTGGACTTCGGCAAGCGCCCCGAGGTCATGTGCAAGGTCGTCGAGCCGCCGTTCTACGCCGGCAAGCTCGAGGCCGACCTGCTGACGATGTGCGGCGGCCTGCGCACCGACCTCGACTGCCACGTGCTCGACGCCGAGGACCAGCCTATCGAGGGCCTGTACGTCTGCGGCTCGACGGCCGGCGAGTTCTTTGGCGCCGGCGACTACCCGACGTACGTGCCCGGCATCGGCCACGGCCGTTGCGTGACATTCGGCCGCATCGCCGGCATCAACGCTGCTGGTGGCAACGCTGCCGAGGAGATTCCGGACCTGGATATCTAGGAAGTTCCAGAGGCGATTCCAGGCAAATGGCTCCGCGACCCGCAAGCGAAGAATGCTCGCAGGCCGCGGAGCCTCTTTTTTGCTTACTACCCGGGCTGCACCAGGCAGCAAGAGGGCACATATATACGACACGAACGACTATTTAAATAGCTCATCATGGCTACCAGTTCGCTCGAAGAAGGCCACCCGGTCATTGCTCGACCAGATAACCAGCCAGTCTCCGGAATTAGCGACATGGCACTCGTTTCGTCCCTTCCAGCTGCCAGACAAACGATGCATGTTATGCCGACGTTTGAGCGTTTCTATAGCCTCAGGTGTGTTCTCCAACACCAAGTCGATTAACTTTTGCAGGTCAGCCAGATTCCAGCTACGACGGCGCGCGTTCTTTTTGAGATCTCGAGAGAAACTAGTCGAAAAATCAGCCGTGAGCCTCCCCATTACGCCATCGCCGCTGCAACGAGATCGGCACCATTCGCAAAGTGTCCCTCCCTGCCAGAGGCAAGGAAAGCCTCGCCTTCGCGAATGGCCTCAAGACTCTCTTCATTGGGCTCTTCCGGCGCAAACGTCAGGGGAATGCGGCGAGTATTTACCATCTGCTTGTAGAACGCGCGCGTAACGGACGAAAGGTCAAGACCGTAATAATCCGCCACCTCGGCAGCTTCGCGCTTCAGGTCGTCATCAACACGAATGGTCAACGTTGAGGTAGCCATGCCCACTCCTGTCTCCAAAGTGTATGTATGAACATACTCTAATGCACATACATGATAGCATTTCTCTATCGCTGCTCGTGTCGTTCGGCAACGGCGCATCCTCCGCTGGTATGTCCGATGTGCGAGTACGCTCTGGGCTGCCCTCGGCCCCTCGCGCTTCCGGCTACAATGCATAAGTTTTGTCCGTGATGCCAGAAGGGCCTCGCATGTCACGCTTGTCAGACCAAATTGCCTCCCGACGCACGTTCGCCATCATCTCGCACCCCGACGCGGGCAAGACGACGCTTACCGAGAAGCTCCTGCTGTACACGGGCAGCATCCAGACGGCCGGCTCCGTCAAGGGCAAGAGCTCATCCAAGCACGCTGTGTCCGACTGGATGGACATCGAGAAGGAGCGCGGCATCTCCGTCACGTCGTCCGTGCTGCAGCTCAACTACGAGGGCGCGTGCATCAACATCCTGGACACCCCCGGCCACCAGGACTTCTCGGAGGATACGTACCGCACGCTCATGGCAGCCGACGCCGCCGTCATGGTCATCGACGCAGCCAAAGGCGTCGAGGCGCAGACGAAGAAGCTCTTCAAGGTCTGCACGCTGCGCCACATCCCCATCTTCACGTTCGTGAACAAGCTCGACCACGACTCTCGCGACCCGTTCGACCTCATGGAGGAGATCGAGACCGTCCTGGGCATCGGCACCTACCCCATGAACTGGCCCATCGGAAGCGGCCGCAACTTCCGCGGCGTGTTCGACCGCCAAACGCGGCACGTGCTCGCCTTCGAGGGCGCCGGCAACGCCAACGCCACGAAGAAGGTCGCCGAGATCGAGGTGGAGCTCGGCGACCCCAAGATGGACGAGCTCATCGGCGTCGAGAACCACCAGGGTCTCTCGGACGACATCGAGCTGCTCGACGGTGCCGGCGATGAGCTTGATCTGGCCGCCGTGCGCTGCGGCAAGCTCTCGCCCGTGTTCTTCGGCAGCGCGCTCACGAACTTCGGCGTGGAGCCGTTCCTGAAAGAGTTCCTGCGCCTGGCCCCCTCGCCGCTGGCCTACACGGACCACCTGACGGGCGAGCAGGTGGACCCGTCCACGGAGGATTTCTCGGGCTTCGTGTTCAAGATCCAGGCCAACATGGACAAGAACCACCGTGACCGCATCGCCTTCGTGCGCATCTGCTCAGGGCGCTTCGAGCGCGGCATGGACGCTTGGCACATGCAGGGAGGGCGCAGGCTCAAGCTGGCAACGGGCACCGCGCTCATGGCCGACGACCGCGCCACGGTGGACGAGGCTTTTGCGGGCGATGTCGTGGGCCTGTTCGACCCGGGCATCTTCTCCATCGGCGACACGGTATGCGGCGGGAAGCTGCGCGTGGAGTACCCGGAGATCCCCACGTTCGCGCCCGAGCACTTCGCCCGCATCGAGCAGGTGGACACGCTCAAGCGCAAGCAGTTCGTGAAGGGCATGCAGGAGCTGGCCCAGGAGGGCGCCGTGCAGATCTTCCGCGAGCTGGGCACCGGCATGGAAAGCGTCATCGTGGGCGTGGTAGGCGTGCTGCAGCTCGAGGTGCTCGAGCAACGCCTGGAGAGCGAGTACCACGTGAAGGTGCGGCGGCAGGGTCTGCCGTACACGGAGATCCGCTGGATCCAGAACGCCCCGGACGAGATCGACATCCCGTGTCTGAGCCTGACGCGCGACACCTGCCGCGTCGAGGACATGCGCGGCGGCAAGCTCCTACTGTTCACGAGCCCGTGGAACGTGGATTGGGCCGTGGAGCATAACAAGGAGCTCAGGCTCTCGGAGTTCGGCAACGTGACGTTTTAGGGGCGGGAGGCGACGTTACTTGTCCTCGTCGGCTCAGTCGGCAGGCAACAGCGAGTATATTGGTCTCCCCTTTCTGGCCTCAGTTTCTGATAAACCCGGGGGAAGCAAAAGCGAAGGGTTACGAGGGCCGACCTGGCTACGCCTCGGCCAACGACATGTTTGAGGCTATGGGGGGGTGTAACGCGTGCTGGAAGCGCAATTCACCCCTCAGTTTCAAAGGGACTCTAAGCGGCTAAAAATACGTTGATTTAGCTCCGCTTAAGGCGCTGGTTGATTTGGTATTGCAAAACACACCAGATTCCCTTGAAGAGCTACGTCGCAGGCACAATATGCATGACCTCAAGGAAAACTGGCCGGGCAGTCGTGAGTGTCACATCGCGAACGCCGGCGATTGGCTTGTTATCTGGCGTGAAAAAAGGACTCGCCGTCTTCCGGAGAACCGGATCGCACGATGAGCTATTCGGATAGGGGTGACATAGGGTAGAAACGAGGCGATAACTCTTCCCGTCACCTCTCATAAAGTCGGTGACAGAGCCTATATTCAGCGTTGCTTTCTTCCGTTTTGTTGCCTATCGTTCCCATCGCCGAGCTTTTTTATTTTATTAGCGCACACCTCCGTGAGAGGCTCGCCAATCGCCGCTTTGTAGTTGAAACCGAGAAGGGACCGTCAAGAACTCTGTGTAAGTCCTCTCACATGTACCTCTCCACCCTGCGCCTTATGCCCTCGTCGCACAGGAGCTGGTTGCGCACCTGGGACCAGCCGGC
>JAGZEG010000010.1 GCA_018368455.1 Coriobacteriia bacterium | reverse complement strand
GCATCATCGACGCCCTCATGAAGAAGCCCCGCCGCTACGTGAGTGCCGTGTCTGACGTGTCGCTGTCGCTCAACGAGGGCGAGACGCTCGGACTCGTCGGAGAGTCCGGCTGCGGCAAGTCGACGCTGGCCCGCACGATCATCCAGCTGTACAAGCCCTCCGAGGGCACGGTCGTGTTTGCCGGCACCGAGCTGACGAGCCTCCAGAAGAAGGACCTGCGCGAGAGCGCGCGCAACATCCAGATGATCTTCCAGGACCCGTACTCGTCGCTCAACCCGCGCATGACGGTGCGCGCCATGCTGCGCGAGGAGCTGCTACACCACAAGATGTGCTCGAAGGCCGAGGTCAACGACCGCATCGAGGAGCTGCTCGTGCTCGTGGGCCTCTCGCCCGAGCACGCCGACCGCCTGCCGAGCGCGTTCTCGGGCGGCCAGCGCCAGCGCATCGGCATCGCGCGCGCCCTGGCCGTGAAGCCCAAGCTCATCATCGCCGACGAACCGGTGTCGGCCCTGGACGTCTCCATCCAGGCGCAGATCATCAACTTGCTCATCGACCTTCAGGAGAAGCTCGGGCTGTCCATCCTGTTCATCTCGCATGACCTGCGCGTCGTGCGCTACATCTCCGACCGCGTGGCCGTCATGTACCTCGGCTCGCTCGTCGAGGTGGCCGAGACGAACGAGCTGTACGATCATCCGCGCCACCCCTACACCGAGGTGCTGCTCGCGGCCGCGCCGTCCATGGACGTGGACGCCCACATCACGAAGACCGTCGTGAAAGGCGAGCTGCCGAGCCCCATCAACGTGCCGAAGGGCTGCCGCTTCCACCCGCGGTGCCCCTTCGCAGACGAGAAGTGCGGCACCGAGGCGCCCAAGCTGCGCGACTTGGGCGGCGGGCACATCGTGGCCTGCCATCACCCGCTGAGCGTCACGCACGCCTCCGAGGAACACGACATCCCGAAGGCGTAACGAAGCCCGGAAGACGTGCGCACGACGAAGCCCGGCCGCCCTTCTCGCGAAGGGCGGCCGGGCTTTTTGTATTGGCGAGCTGATTTCTGACTACTCTCCGGCAAGCCCGCGCGTGGGCAGGGCGAGAATGCGGCCCTTTGCAAGGCTTGGGGCGCGTATGTGGACCTTGCTAGAGCTGGATATGTGGCACGCTTTCGCGGTTGTGCTAGGTTTTGCAAAACCGTGCCTCAAATTTGGGCTCGTTTTGCGGTTATGCGAGCTTTGTGCGAGAAGACATGACCTCGAAGCCAGGCAGCGCCTCAAGAAACCGCAGGTAGATACGTTACTAGCAGTCTGCAGGCAGCGGTGACACCTTCCGAGCGCCGTGCAAACCTAGCACAGCCGAAAATCGGGGCCAGATTTGGCAAGCGGTTTTGCAAAAGCTCGCACAACCGCAAATCCGTACCACTCAGGGGCGCCTCAAAAAGCAGGGCCTTACACAGCAAACGGCCCGCTGCAGCACGAATGCAGCGGGCTGTCCATCCCTACTCATATGTACGAAACGCCCGCGTGTCAGGCGCTATGCCTCCACAGGAGCAGGTGGGTCAATGCGCACGGTGTTGTCGCCCATCACGTGCACGCGATCCTCAGCGAGGAGCTGCAGCGTCTCCGGGTAAAGCGCATGTTCCGTCTCGTGGATGCGAGCCTCAAGGTCGTCGAGCGACATACCCTCGTCAACGGTCACGGCACGTTGGGCAATAATGGGGCCGCAGTCGTAGTCGGCGTTAGCAAAGTGCACGGTCACGCCCGTCACCTTGACGCCACGCGTCCACGCGTCCTGGATGGCGTGCGCACCCTTGAACGACGGGAGCAGCGCGGGATGCAGGTTCACGATGCGGTTGGGGAATGCCTCGAGCAGGGGCTCGCGCACCATGCGCATATAGCCAGCCATCACGACGTAGTCCACGCCGTGCTGCACGAGCTCGGTAGCGATGATTGTATCGGCCACGATGGGATCGGCGGCATAGACATCGCGCGACATCGAAAGCGTCTCGAGTCCTGCCTCTGCCGCACGCTTCAGGCCATAGGCGTCGGGACGGCTCGACACGACGAGCTCGATCGAGGCATCGAGCGACCCATCAGCGATGCGATCAATGATGGCCTGCAGGTTCGTGCCCGACCCCGAGATAAGAACGCCCAACTTAATGCTCATCCGCCCAACCCCTTCAGCTCTGCTCGACCCAACAGGCTCGCAAACTCGACCTCTATCCCGGCCCTGCGATCTTATCTTTGCCACCGCCCTTGACCTGCAAACCCTCTGACCTGGGCTTGGCTCCTGACATCTCGACCCCGACTCCGCCCTTGCCCTGCGCGCCGCCACAGTGCGGCAGATACAAGGCGCCCGGAGGCGACGCGTACTAAGTACGCGAGCCTCCGGGCAACGCCGCAGATGCCGTGCTGTGGTCTGCGCGCCCGCGGCAGGCGCCCTCCGGTGGCCCGAGACCCCCTACCGGTAAATAACGCGACCTGTGCCCGCCACCATCTCGCCAATCGGGAACACCGTCTCGCCGGCAGCAGTCAGAGCCTCGGCCACCTCGTCAACGCGCTGAGGATCCACGATGATCGCCATGCCGACGCCCATGTTGTACGTCTTGTAAGCCTCGTCGTCAGAGAGGCGAGCCGCGTTCACCACATACTCGATGACCGGCGGCACATTCCACGTACCGCGATCGATAGCCGCGTCCATCGTCGCGGGGATGACACGATTCAGGTTGTTCGTGATGCCGCCACCCGTGATGTGGGCGATGCCGTGGATGCCGTGATCCTCCTTGATGAGCGGCAGCACGCTCTTCACGTAGATGCGCGTCGGGCGCAGCGTTGCCTCAGCCAGGCTCTCGCCGCCCAGCTCGGGTAGCGGCTTGAAGTACTCCTCGCGATCACGTCCGTCGAGGATGATGCGGCGCACGAGCGAGAAGCCGTTGGAGTGCAGGCCGCTCGAGGCCACACCCAGAATGACGTCGCCCTCGTTGACCATCTCGGGCTGCAGGATCTTCGCACGGTCGACGACGCCCACCGTAAAGCCAGCCAGGTCGTACTCGTCGCTTGCCATGACGCCAGGGTGCTCGGCCATCTCGCCGCCCACCAGAGCGCAACCGGCCTGCTTGCACCCCTCTGCCACGCCGCTCACGATCTCGGCCACGTGATCGGCCTCGATATGACCGATCGCGATGTAGTCGAGGAAGAACAGGGGCTCGGCACCACCGGCCAGGATGTCATTGACGCACATGGCCACCAGATCGATGCCCACAGTGTCGTGCTTGCCGAAAACCTGCGCAAGCTTGATCTTCGTGCCGACGCCGTCCGTGCCGCTTACGAGCACGGGATCGTCCATGTCTTTGAACGCCGCCGCGGAGAACAGCGAGCCAAAGCCACCGAGTCCGCCGATGACCTCAGGGCGGCGCGTCGAGGCGACGCACTCCTTGATGGCATCGACCGCACGCTCGCCCTCGTCAACATCGACGCCGGCATCGCGGTAGGTGATCTCGGGGGCGCCCGCGGCACCCTGCTTGTTCAGCTCGTCCAGGTCGCTCGTGTTCTGGGTGCTCACTGGTACTCCCTTTCGATCTCGTCGGCGATGTCGCTGACCCTGCGCCGCGTGCTCTCGGGCGCCGCAGCCAGGTTGTTGGGCTCATACCCGTCGAGGAACTTGCCGCGCGAAAACGCTGCGGGAATCTCGACCGGATAGCATCCATCATAGCAGGCGCAACAGTATCCGCCCGGCCGCACGCAACCAAGCAAAGCGGGAACCGAAAGAAACGCCAGTGAGTCTGCCCCGATGTAATCGCACACGCCCTGCGGGTCCTTGCGCGCGGAGATGAGCTGCGCCTGCACGTCCGTGTCGATGCCGTAAAAGCACGGCCACTTGACCTCTGGCGACACGATGCGCATGTGAACCTCAGTTGCGCCCGCCTCGCGCAGCATGTGGACAATCTGCTTCGACGTCGTACCACGCACGATGGAATCGTCCACGACGACAAGGCGTTTGCCCTCGATAACCTCGCGCAGCGGATTGAGCTTCATGCGCACGCCCATCTGGCGCAGCTCCTGCGTCGGCTGGATGAACGTGCGACCAACGTAGCGGTTCTTCACAAGGCCGTCGCCGTAAGGAATGCCGCTCTCGCGCGAGAAGCCCACGGCTGCCGGGACACCCGAGTCGGGCACGGCGATAACGAGATCGGCATCGGCCGGGGCCTCGCGCGCCAGCTCACGACCCATGCGTACGCGAGCAGCGTAGATGGAGTCGCCTTCCATAACGGAGTCAGGGCGAGCGAAATACACGTGCTCGAAGATGCACAGCGCCCGCGGACGGGCGGGGACGGCCTGTTCGCTGACGAGGCCCTCGCGGTTGATGCGCAGAACCTCGCCAGGGCGCACGTCTCGCACGAACGTCGCGCCCAGGATGTCGAGGGCGCACGTCTCGCTTGCAACGCACCAACCGGCGCCATCGGGCAGCTCGCCGAGTACGAGCGGGCGGATGCCCTGCGGGTCACGGAATGCGTAGAGCGCCTCATCATTGATGAGCGCCATGGCATAACCGCCCTCGAGCAGCTCCATCGTGTTGCGAATGCCTTCGCGGATGTGATGCGTGTTCTGCGTGAAGTAGCCGATGAGGCGCGTGGCAACCTCGGAGTCGGTGTTGCTCATGAACGGAACGCCGAGATCGATGAGCTGGCGCCTCAGGTTATCGGAGTTGACGAGCGTGCCGTTGTGAGCTAGGGCGATGATGACATCGCCGATGGTGGAGAGGTGCGGTTGGGCGCCCATCCAGCCTTTAGAGCCCGCCGTACCATAGCGCACGTGCCCCACGGCGACGTCGCCGACGAGGGAAGCGATATCCGCATCGGAGAACACCTGGTTGACGAGGCCGGTGTCCTTGCGAACGAGCACGGTCTGACCGTCACCCACGGCTATGCCAGCCGACTCCTGGCCACGATGCTGCAACGCATGCAGGGCAAAGTACGACATGCGGGCGACATCTTTGCCCGGTGCCCACACGCCGAAAACGCCGCATTCCTCCTCGGGTTTGTCGGAGGATGCCCAGTCGGCGGATGAGCAAGGTGAGCTGTTCCCGCACATGGTGCAGTCGGACGGCTTTGACGCAAGTGAAGCCATGCTCAGGGCGTTCATAAACTCCTCTTCGGAAGTCATCGGGACACAATGCAAACGGGGGCTATGCCGCACACACAGCATAGCCCCCGCATAGGTCAGATGCGTTACGCAGCGACATCCTCCGCAGGCACGCCCTCATCCACCGGCACATCCTCGGCAGGAGCCGCGTCTTCGGCAGGAGCTGCCGCGTCGGTCGCAGGCTCGCCGGTCACGTCGCTCACGACCTGGCCCGCCTCTGAACGAATGTCGGCGATGTCTTGAGACGCGTCATGAGCAGCAGCACCGATCTGCGCACGATCGACAGCCAACAGGATCGTGCGGTCGTTCTCACGCTCGTAGCTGCAAGTCGACAGCATGTAGAGGTGCGCGATGCCCGCAACGTTCACGTCGGCTCGCCGAGAAGAGCAGCGATCGAGCAGGCCCTGCACGTAGGCCTGGAACTCCGCGTCAGACGCGAAGTCGAACCGCAGGACGCCCGTGTCCTCGCCGTCCACGACGAGCGCACCGATCGGGACGAGATCGTGCACCGCGCCGTCATCTGTCACGTAGTACACAGCGGGAATCGCGTCGAACTCCGCCTGGTCGGAGTAGTCGGCAACCTTTGCGAACATCTCTCCGTTCTTGAGGTGGTGCCCGTAGATGGTCGTGAGGCGATCGCCCAGCGCCGGGTCACTGCGGTAGTCGAGGAACACCGCACCGAAGTCATCATCGCGTCCGAGGAACGAGTGGTTAAGGTAGTAGTCGTTATCACCATGCTGGGCAATCGGATAGTTGACCGGCGTACCCGGAATCTGAACCCACCCCACGATCTCGGGGTTCTGCGTCTTGAGCGTCGTGAAGTCGACGACGGGCTCATTCGTTGCCGTGTCCTCGGTGACGTTCTGCGCGGCAAGGGCGGCGTACTCGTCTTTGTTCTGCTGGTAGTTGTGCTGCGTCATCAGATAGATGCCAAGCGCCGTGCCCAGCAAGGCCAGGCCCACGATGAGCAAGATGACCGCAGCAATTGTCGTACCGCGCCCGCTCTTTTTCTGAGGCGGCTGACCTCCGGAGGGCCCACCCGCCATCGAGGGCACGTAGCCGGGCACCTGGGGCAGGTCACGCGAAGAGGCGGGATTCTGGGCGAACCGGCGGCCGGCTGGCTGAGGGCGCTGGGCCGAGGACGATCCCTTATAGGCTGAGCGACTATATGCCGACGAAGGTGCGCCCTGAGGCTGTCCCCCCTGTGGCGCAGCGAAGCGAGATCCTCGAGGACTCGCAGTCCCTCGGGGCTGTCCTTGCCGTGCGCCACTCTGGGGAGCAGGGCCAGATGGCGGAGCAAAATGCGAGCCCCTCCGCTGATAGGGATTCTCGCCACCTGGACGCTGGTTGTTTTGTTGAGCCATGGTATCCGCCTGCCTTCGCATGCCACCGCCCAGGGTATCCCAACGCTTGGAAGATCACTCATCCAGCGCCGAGAATGACCCCTCGGCCCACATTCCCGGGATGGCGCCATGATAGCGCACCGCCAGGGCGTGCCACGACGCCTGGGCACCGTCTCGACGAATGCCCATCGACGCGGCGATGCTATGCCAGCTTTGCCCCCGCCAGCTTGGCAGCAGACGGCTTGTCGAAGTTGCCACCCGTGCGCTCGCCAAGCTCTTTCATGAGGCGGCCCATGTCCTTCTTCGAAGACAGGCCCAGCTCAGAAACGACAGCGTCGATAAGGGCAGCGAGCTCATCGCCAGCGACCTGATGGGGCAACAGGCCTTCGAGGATTTCCACCTGGCGTGCAAGGTTTGCGGTACGCTCCTCGTTCGTGCCGGCCTGACGCGAGTAATCGAGCGTCTCGGACGTCACCTTGATGAGCTTCTTGACGCAAGCCGTCACGTCGGCATCGGTCACATCGCGGCGCTGGTCGACTTCGATCTTTTTGAACTCCTCGTTCACCTGACGCAGGATGGACAGACGAACCTTATCCTTCGCACGCATGGCCTCTTTGATAAGTTCGAGCACTTCGTCTTTCGTCATGAGGCTGTTCTCCTTCTCACCGAGAGTATTCGTTGATGACATATGCCCATATACCCACCGCTCATCAGGTGCGCGGGAGCATTGCGCTGGGGAAAGTATATACCCATCATGCGCATATGGGAACATGTGTTCGTAATCATGTAAGGCGTCCACGTGCCAGAACTCGACGGATGCCAGCCATGCCAGATATCTCCTCAAGCACGTCTAGGAGCTCGTCCGCCTGGTAAAAGATACCCCGGCGAGCCGTGCCAATCGGTCTGAGCATCCCATAGGAGCACGCCCGGTCGAGCAGGTTATTTGCGGCTCGTACGGTGATACCCATCGTGCGTGCCAAGTATCGGGAATCAACGACAGGCTGCTCGGCCAGAACGTTTGGCAAGCGATGGATACTTGCCCCCACGCGCTCCTTCATACGAGACGACCAGCTAGACAGTACATCATCAAGAGCGCTCGCCACCAGTGAGCCTATGAGGATGGCTTGCTCAAGCGCTTCGACAATCCTCTCAACAATAGCAATGGGATTACCAGCTTGATATGCCCTCAGCGACTCCATATACATACCGACGTCGTGAAGCAAGCCCGCTGATACAGGAAGCGTCGCTTCGGTGAGAACGCCATCACGCCGTAGAATCTTATGGAGAAGCGTCCGTCCCGTTCGACCATTCCCGTCAATGAAGGGGTGGATCGTCTCGAATTGAGCGTGCACAATAGCAGCTTTGACGATGGGGTTCACGTTATCGCGGCGAGCGTAGATGACAAGGTCGTCGAGGCAGGCACGCACCCTAGACGGCTGAGGAGGGACAAAGAGGGCACCATGCGGGCTAAAGCCACTCCCCCCAATCCAAACCTGTTCCTCGCGAAGCTCTCCTCCAAATGACTCACCTGACGGCGCCATGAGAGCCCGGTGAATCTCGCAGATGCCGTCGACGGTAAGGTCATCGGGCAAGGCTAATGCAGTATGCATCGCGGCAACATTTCCCGCTATGAGACGTGCGTTATGTGGGGCCCCATCCGACAACTCCGCCAGCGCAACGTTACGCACGCTTGACGTCAAATTCTCGATCTGGGAGCTCGCCGCTGACTCACTGCGCAGAAGAAGAGCAGGCAGATTGTATCCCCGCGCTTGTTGACCCGCATCAAACCGAGCTAGGCTGACCATCAGGTCGTCCATGCGTGAGAGGATGTCTTGGGGAAGAGAGAAGTCCCGATCCGCAATAGCAGGGGGAACAGCCGCCCAGTATGTCGATCTGATGCGCTGACGCTGGCGCTTCGAGGCAAAAACAAGCTCGTCCGGATCGCGATGCCACGGCAGCTCTTCCAAAACAACGGGTGGCCACAAAGCGCCGGGTTGTTGTTTCCCCCCTGGTAGAACAGTCCGGCCCCCTAGCTCTTCCACACCGTCCTGATCATGCGGACATACTGAGCATGGCTGCAAAAAGTCCCGTTCTTTTTCCGTTTGCCGACATGACATCTCTAAGTTCACCTCTTATCTGCTGCTCTACGCGTAACACAAGGGTGGCACGCGGTGTCTCGCTTCCTCTATATCTTACCTAGAGGAAGCGAAATGGCATTCACTTCCTCTAAATGGCCTCGAAAAGAAGCGGACGAACCAGCAGGAAAATGCAGATGTGAAGCTTCCCGCCGCGCGACTAGAATACGTACGTTGCCGCGATGTAGAGCGCCCATAACACGAAGATGACGACATACGGCCACAGATGGGCCTTCGTGATAGCAATGAACTCGCGCATGAACGCGGCCGGCCAGTACCAGCCGCGCGTGGGGCTCCCGACGCCGTCGGCCTGAATGCCCAGCTTGTGGGCATATTCAGCACAGCGAAACACATGGAAGTCGCTTGTGACGACGGCGCAGCGATACGGACGGCATCGCCGGGGGGCGCCGGCGCGCGATGGAGTGGGGACATCGCCAGCAGGCGCACCAAGGCCCGCCCGCTCGTCCATGATGCGCTTAGAGAACGCAAGGTTCTCCATAGTTGTCGTGGACTCGTCCTCGTCGAGGATCATCTCGTCGGGAACACCGCGCTTAGCAAGATAAGCGTGCATGGCCCGCGCCTCCGACACCTCCTCGTCAGGCCCCTGGCCTCCCGAGACAATGAAATACCCCACGCGACCCTGGCGATCCCACAGCTCGAGCGCACGGTCAAGGCGCCCCGCCAGAAGCGGCGACGGCTTGTCACCCACCAGGCCAGCTCCGTGCACGACGATGTAGTCGTACGTGCGGCGACGTGGCAGGACGCGGTAAAACCACGAGTACAGCAGGAGCGCCACGAGCGTGAACGAGAACCAGAGCCCCTCCAGCATCAGCAGGCCGATGACTTCGATAACCCACACCGGCGCAGAGAGCGTCACCGCCACCGGCAAGGCAAAATACATGAGCAGGATGAAAGCCGCGAGTGCACCGGGCAGCAAGCTTGACGCTGACAAACCGTTGCGCCGCACAACGGTGACGCAATTCGCAACGAGCAGTCCCGAGGCAGCGAGAGGGAACAGAAGCGCAGCAAGGACAAGCGGTATCACCATCCACAGCTGGCCAAAGCGCATGCCGAGCATCAGGGCGGCCCACAGAAGACCGGCCAGCAGGTAGATAGCGTTACGAAAGCGACGAGGCTCGCGCACAAACGAGATGAGGAAGCACAGCCCCGCAACGATAGCAGGGGACCACAGCGCCACGACGAGAACCGTGTCGGCATGTGCGTTCAGAAATGTCTCCATCGCGCGCCCCTCACCCTATAGGATGCCACCGATCTTTCTCATTGTACCGAAGCGAAAACGGGGAGGAATGCCTCCGAGTTAGCTACGGCCCTCTGAGGAGATACCGTGCCGCGAGAGGCACGGACCCCCTTTCGGGCTACGCTTGTATGTGGGCAATCTGCATGCCAACCCGACCGCGCCGCCACCCGAAGGGAAGCCCATGAGTAACGAGAGCCTCGCGCCGTCCCAGACAGTCGACTCCACTGATCTCGAAGAGATTGCGAGCAGCGGTTCGCAGATACAGCGAGCACTTGCCGGGCTGCTTTACGGAGGTGGCTACGAGGATCCCGAGATGTCGCGCGCGTTCATCAGGTGCCGCATCCTCCTGGAGCGCTATAACGCCTCGAGCGTCACGGATCCGCAGGGTCGTCGTGCGCTGCTTGAGATGCTCATCGGATCGCTCGCCGACGACTGCTGCATCGAGCCGCCATTTCGCTGCGACTACGGAAGCAATATCTCGCTGGGGCGGGGCTTCTATGCCAACACCAGCTGCGTTTTCCTCGACTGCGCACCCATCACGATTGGCGACAATGTGTTCGTCGGACCGCAGGTAGGGATGTACACGCCGACGCACCCCATCGATGCCGAGACACGTAACACGCACGTTGAGCTGGCCCTTCCCATCACGATCGGCGATGACGTCTGGATCGGGGGAAACACGACCATCTGCCCCGGCGTCACTATCGGAAGCGACGTCGTCATCGGAGCGGGGTCAGTCGTAACGCACGACATCCCCGACCACTGCATAGCCGTCGGGAGCCCGTGTCGCGTGCTGCGCACCATCACCGACGAGGAGCGAGCCACGTGGAAGCGCATGGCGCAGGAGTACATCGGCCAGATGGATGCGCTCGGCATCGAGAAGAGGAAGCGAGCGGATCAGGCCGGGGCCGACTTCGCTCATGAGGTCGAGCTCATCGACGAGCAGCTCGCGGCCAAAACCAAGCCGGCCTCCGCCTCCGCGGAGAATCCAACGCGGGCGCAGACCATTCCCATGCGCCGGACACGCCAAGAGCTCCCACGTGAAGAGGTGGCATCGCTGCTGGTAGCTCACGGGGCGACGTCCGGAACCCTGGCCCTGAACGACCCCGTTGCGGGCGTTCCCTATCAGGTACCGATAAGCTACGTGTACGAGCCTGCAACGGATGCAGCTCCGCTCGGCACGTTCTACTTCCACGGGGCACTCAAGGGGCACAAGATCGAGCTCATTCGCCAGGGAGCGCAGGAGGGAACGAACCGCGCGAGCTTCTGTGTGACGTTCGCCGATGATGTCGTGCCCGAGAACTATTCGACGCGTTATCGCAGCGCCGTGGCGACGGGGTGCATCGAGGAGGTTGAAGACGAACAGGAGCGACAGGTGGCGCTCATGGAGCTCGGTCTCGCATATGCGGCAACGCTGGCCAATCCTCGTGGGGCGACGCAGGAAGAGATCGACAAGTTCGGCCCCGCCACCTGTGTGCTCGCCCTGCGAGTCGAGACGCTCGTTGGCAAAGAGGCGAAGTCTCTCGCCGAGGAGAGGAATGGGGCGACGACTTCGCCCGCGGCAGCGATATAGACGACCCTGTTGATCGACGTCGCCACGGGATCATCCCCGCATGCGCGGGGAGCACGGTCATTCCAAAGCCGTCCGCTATTTTCTTCATGGGATCATCCCCGCATGTGCGGGGAGCACGACCTCGGCGGACTTGGCGTAGGACTCCATCCCGGGATCATCCCCGCGCATGCGGGGAACACTGGGCCGGGCCCTGTCGGCGTCGGCCAGCGCCGGTGGATCATCCCCGCACATGCGGGGAGCACCTTCTGGGCGAACTGGATGGCGCCCTGCTCGACGGGATCATCCCCGCGTATGCGGGAGCACGTACTCGAGGCGGTTGGCCGACAGCATGATCTCGGGATCATCCCCGCGTATGCGGGGAGCACAGGCTGTACGACTTGCCGCTGCCGGGCTCCCCGAGGATCATCCCCGCATACGCGGGGAGCACGCTGACCGTCTCGACGAAACCGTTCCACGCCTCGGGATCATCCCCGCATACGCGGGGAGCACGCGCTCCCAGACCAGGCGGCTCTTGAGCACCCAGGGGTCATCCCCGCATATGCGGGGAGCACGGGTGCCGCGACCCTCGTGTGGGGCGTCATCATGGGATCATCCCCGCATACGCGGGGAGCACAAAGGGGTCGCCATACGAGACGTTCGCGTCGTAGGGATCATCCCCGCATACGCGGGAGCACCGGCGCGGGGTGGGGATTCCTGACGTGCGCCGCGGGATCATCCCCGCATACGCGGGGAGCACGGCGGCCGTGGCCGTGCTGGGCGCGGGCGGGTGGGGATCATCCCCGCACATGCGGGGAGCACCTGACCCCTCTCGTATCCGTAGGCGTCCACGAAGGGATCATCCCCGCACATGCGGGGAGCACCCCGATCATGGACAAGCGGGTCGTGCTGGAGTGGGGATCATCCCCGCACATGCGGGGAGCACGGTGCGCGGTCGCGCCGGACACCGAGGCGTCATCGGATCATCCCCGCATACGCGGGGAGCACCTTGCCCGACTTCGTCTCTTTCCACCTGATGTCGGGATCATCCCCGCATACGCGGGGAGCACCACGTGGTCGTAGTCGGGGTTGTCCCAGCCCCAAGGATCATCCCCGCATACGCGGGGAGCACCCTGACGGCAGATCCGCAGGGCAACGAGACGATGGGATCATCCCCGCATACGCGGGGAGCACCTCCCATGCGGAGGACAGCAGGCTCGACATGGCGGGATCATCCCCGCATACGCGGGGAGCACGTCAGAGCTGCTCGCGTAGGCCACGTGGAAGTAGGGATCATCCCCGCATACGCGGGGAGCACGC
Source organism: Coriobacteriia bacterium (assembly GCA_018368455.1). Taxonomy (NCBI): domain Bacteria; kingdom Bacillati; phylum Actinomycetota; class Coriobacteriia; species Coriobacteriia bacterium. Next base: position 106,915 of record JAGZEG010000010.1, on the reverse strand, counting down.
CCGTGCCGACGTTTGCCATGACGTTGGCCTGGGGATCATCCCCGCATACGCGGGGAGCACTCGTAGTGCGTGCTCATGTGGTGCTCCTTTCTAGGGATCATCCCCGCATACGCGGGGAGCACCGCCCCGGTCGCAGGGTAGAGCGCGGCGTGGAGGGGATCATCCCCGCATACGCGGGGAGCACGTCTCCCGTCGGGCGGAGCTCCGCGAGGTTTATGGGATCATCCCCGCATACGCGGGGAGCACGCACGACCACGCCATGGACGTGTCGGGGTCGGTGGGATCATCCCCGCATACGCGGGGAGCACCCTCATCGCAGAAAGGCGTCAATGTCCGCCTGCGGGATCATCCCGGCATACGCGGGGAGCACGGCGGCACGTTTAGCCCTCCTTGACCCACCATCGGGATCATCCCCGCATACGCGGGGAGCACCATCTCCGGCGAGCGCGACTCTGACTCCTCGACGGGATCATCCCCGCATACGCGGGGAGCACCGGAAAGGTGGCCGCGTACAACCTGGCGTACGCGGGATCATCCCCGCATACGCGGGGAGCACGTTTTCGTTTTGGGTGACGATGCCAGATACGGCGGGATCATCCCCGCATACGCGGGGAGCACGATCGAGCTGACCAACTACGACGGCAACCCCGTAGGATCATCCCCGCATACGCGGGGAGCACGTTGATGGTGCAGGTCAGCTCCGTGGCCGTCTCGGGATCATCCCCGCATACGCGGGGAGCACGTCGGGTCGGTCGAGTCCGGGTCCAGCTCGAAGGGGATCATCCCCGCATACGCGGGGAGCACCTCGCGCAGCATGAAGTGCTCGACGATGCGCTCGGGATCATCCCCGCATACGCGGGGAGCACGCGCTGACGCCCAACTCGACGCTGCCTGACTGGGGGATCATCCCCGCATACGCGGGGAGCACCGATATCTCGCGCTCCTGCTTCGTGGAGTAGTTGGGATCATCCCCGCATACGCGGGGAGCACGGCGATGGCCAGAAAGACCGTGATACGCCGCGCGGGATCATCCCCGCATACGCGGGGAGCACGCGCCCGGCGGAGCTCGTGGCCGACTTCCGCCAGGGATCATCCCCGCATACGCGGGGAGCACCGAGGCCCACTTGCGCCAGCGCACGCCGTTCGAGGGATCATCCCCGCATACGCGGGGAGCACGTTTCTCTGCTGGTTCGCCACGGCCAACGCGTTGGGATCATCCCCGCATACGCGGGGAGCACCATCATCAGTCTCACTACAGTACCGCAGGGGATGGGATCATCCCCGCATACGCGGGGAGCACGCAGCGGGCGCAGCCTCTGCAGCCGGAAAGGCAGGGATCATCCCCGCATACGCGGGGAGCACACTTGTTGACCTCGGGATCCCTGCCGAAGCATCTCGATTTTAATTCACTTTCCTTCTCGCAAAAGCCCCGTTCTCAAAGCAAAAAGCCCGCACCCGAAACGCCGCCCGCCACGAACTTCATCCGCCATATCTCCGCGCACGGTGGCGCTTGCTCGCGCTGCTCCACCCCGCCTTTGGCGCACCCATCAGCGTGGAGTCCTCAGTCCCCTTTGGCCGGCGGATCAGTTCCAGCCCATCCACGTCGACAGGCCCCCAATCAGGTTGGTGAACCTTAAAAGCCAGATGTTGCTCGTTGTTCATCGAGTACACCATGATTGCTCGCCCACCTTCCGCCAGGGAAACAACTCTTTCCCACAGCTTATCTCGGACGCGAGCGGACACGTGGCCAACGAACACGCCTGGGGCTATCTCCAGCAGCCATCGCGTCAGATCCCCGCGCAAACCACTTGGGCAGGCAGTCAACACCATAACGATCATGTCTCTTCCACCGCCCCGAGGTCCCAGTCCTCTGCGTAGGACTTCCCCGCCGGCACCTCTCCCCGCTTATCATCCCAAAGCGTGACGAGGTCCCCCATCGTATCCGGCTCTTGAACAACCTCTCCCAGCAGCAAGTCCTTTACATCGCTGACAATGCGATCGAGAATCGCCAGGTTATAGAACTCGTCCCTCATGGCATGTCGCACTACTGACCCGATGTCATCCGGCTTCGTCGCGGCAGCCCTGAACGCAACTGGGATTGAAACATCAGCTTTGTACAGATCGGCAATATCGTACACAAACGACTTCTCGTGTCCCGTGTGCACAAAGCCCAGCCCCGGCGAGCACCCGAGCGCAACGATGGCCGCGTGCACGATTCCGTAGAGGCACGTATGCGCCGCAGACAGCGCTTTGTTTATCTCCGATCCCGCATCGTAATCGTTTGGATCAAACACCCTTTTGTCCCATGGAACACCCGTCTCGTGTGACCGCGCCCGATATACCTTGCGGACTCGGGCCCCTTCGCGCCCTCGAAGCTGCTGCATGGTGAGTTTCGATACGTCTTCGCCCTCAAAACGCATGCCATACATGCGTCGCGCCACGGCAAGCCGCGAGCGCGCGTTGGAGACAAGAGCCGCCTGGCGCTGCAAGAGGGCCGAAGAGTGCGTGAGAGGCTTACCGAACGCATACATCCTGACCCCGCGCTCTCCAACCCAAATAACAGTCGCACCGTTTTCCCCTATCGTTGTCATTGCGCGATGGGTAACCGTTGTGCCAGGTCCCAGCATGAGAACGTTAAGCGAAGCCGCAGGCAGATACACCGTCCCCTCGTCATCGACGATTGTGATGGCGTTGTCTGAGCGACTCACGGTGCAGCGTTCGAAATACGCAAACGTCAGACGATCCTGCACACGCGCCAAGTCCGTGACCTCCGGGGGAGGGGAGCCCAGAGGCTTCTTACGAGGCCCACCCGTTCCTCCCCCAGACATCTCGGCGCTCATCGGAAGATGGCCCGGGCGGGGGCCACCGTAAGCAGGCCACATCCAAATCCTTTAGCCCGCCCCATCCCGTAGCACAGTGTGCGTCTAAACTTCTCGGCATCCAAAACCACCAGTGTGCCGTCATACACCACCGTCGTCAGGGTAACGTGGCTCCCCTTGTGGAGAAACGCACCCTTAGCCCGCTGGCTCAAGCGCACGGCAGGCGCACCAGCGCTGTCCGACGCAACAGAGAACCCATGTTCTTCGCACCGGGAAAGCAGCCATTTGAGCTGCTGCTGCTCGGTAACATGGCCCTGGATTTTTCCGACAACATTCTCGTTCTTCTGGGTCCCCAAATCCTTGGAGACCTTTCTGACCGGATTTGCCTTCAACCTGAAACTCCAGACCTGGCCATCTGCTATTCGATCCAGCAGGGGCGCATAGTCCTTAGTCTCCCACGTCCCTAACGTCGGCCATCCCGCCCGCTCGCAAATATGCGTGAAATCGGGCTTGTCAGGGCTCACCACATACAACCAGATATCCTCTGAGCCACGGGGCACAATATCCAAGCGCCAAAGAATCCTGCCCTGCGCAGACCCACTCTCCTCTCGAGGAGGAAACGCATGCTCAACGGCAGCGTGCATTTTGTTCGGCGACGCGATCAACTCCATTGCTCCCCTGCGAGCAGAGTTGAGCGGCAACTTCGAGATATACATCCTCCCCTCCTTAGAAGAACATGGGGTCGTGGATGGCGAGATAAGCCTCCGCCGTCTCTTCAACATGTCGATCCCCGCCCACATCATTACAGGGATTCCCACAGGGGTTAGGCACGTAGTACCGCACGACGCTGCGCACACCATAGCGCCGGACAGCACCGAAGCTCAGGGGGATGTCGGGCTGACTTTCCCCCCGCTCCCCCGCACGAGCATCACGCGACACCTCTAATTCGGGATAGGTCGCACTGTCTCCATCGCGCCCAAACCTCGCCCGATACCACTCGGAAGCAATCCAAGGCTCGTTTGCCAGGGCTTCGACCACGTCTCCGTAACAAGCGCCCCTCCCGGACAAGACCAAAGGGACATCGGCAGGACACGACCTGCGCCCCAAAAACAAAGGCCATCGAGGACGGCCGAGAGCCTTTTCTATCGAAGCCAGCAACCCGACCTCTCCCCCAAGCGCCACCAAAAACTTGGCGTCGGCCAGGTAATATCGCTGCGAGAGAGGCATCGTAGCCTTGCCATCAGCCGAGCGCTCCGTCTGGAAGTCACGCAGTAGCCTCCCCGGCTGGTCGGCGCGCACACCAAACTCGAGACCACACAAATCGGACAGAGGCTCTTCCCGCCCACGCCCCAAAGCAGCAGCAATAAGCCCGACGACACCGCTCTTCGTAGGCTCGCGCCGCGTCGAGCGCACCGTAAATCGGGAGGAGTCTCCCCATGACTGCAGCGGCCCCGACAGGCGCAGCAGCAGTACACCCATCTCACTCACCGGATCCCAGATATGCCAGAACCTCGTCATGTAAGCCGGCGACGAGATCCCCGAGGCAAACACTCTCGCTCACGGCATCCAGCTCAACCACGGACTTACCGACAACGGTGTTCCACGCTTTGTGGGCGGGCATACCGTACGCCCGCTCGAAAGCCTCGACCGCTGTACCCAGTTTGGCAGCAGCCTGACGGGCAACTGACGTATCTACCGCAGAGGTAACAGGACACTCGAAAGCAGAGACGACGTTCACAGGCTGGGCGTCACGCAAAGAGACGAGAATGCAGCTCGGAAGCGTCCTGTTGGCAAACGTGTTTTGCTTACCAGTGGGCATGGAACGAGCGAATGCCTCGACAAACGCCGTAACACCGCAGGCCGTAGCCTCCGTGTCAGAGAGCTGTTCGTACAGAGAGTCGATGTTCACCGTCGCATAGCGATACAACGTTGACGAGTTGAAGTCGACGGTGCCAATCATGCCAGCTCCCGCGTTATCCTCCGACGAGCAGTCGTCAACCGCCGTAAAGTAGTCGTATTCCTGCGTCACTCGATCCACGGAGATAGCGTGGGCAACCTGAGCCGCAGCATCCGTGTTGAGATCGGGGGCATCCGCAAGCATCCGCCCGAACAGTGCGATGTCCACGGCGCCTGTCCCATGAAACGCGGCTTTTGCCTCCTTCTTTGCCGCAGCGTCAAGCTTGTCAGGCTTAAGTCCGGCGTCCGCCCAGCCGATGGCAACTTCGCTCAAGGCATCGAGTTCCCGACGCGAGATGAACACGAGGTAGCTCGTCGCCTGCTTCCCCTCATCGTCTCCCGATCGCTTCGAGGATTCGACAGCGATGCCCAGCGCCTTTAATGTCGCAACACCAAAATCCAGCGCCAAGGCCTCTAGATCCGGCCTCTTTTCGACGATTCTCTGTGCAATAAGCTCGGCGGCAAGCTTCGTGCGAACTCCGAGCGAATCCTTCGGGAGATACTTCTCAAACTCCTGACGCATTGCGCGCTTCCACGCCTGGCTGGAAACGCGAGCACGTTGGACCCCCCCGAAGTACGCCGTCTTGGGACTCCCCGTATCATCCCGGTTAATGTTGCTCGGTGGAACAGTCTGGATGGCATATATATCCACAAACATGGATTATCACCCCAAAATTAAGGTTAGCTCTAGCAGTTGCTATTGGTTTTCAACCTCGACCTTTCGATATTGGAAGTAATCGCGCGCCCATCCATAGAAGACCGATCGCCGCCACTGTCCGGATAGCTGGATCAAATACAGATCCTCTGTAAGCGCCACATAATCAAGTCGGATAATCCGTGTTCCTTTTCCAGACTTGATGAGACGAATAAGGGCGCGCATCCCGTATAGGACACCATCCATATCCGATGCAGCCGCGACCGCGGCTAGGCGGCGCTGAATGCCGGCGGCGGCGTCGAGATCGGGGCAGGCCTCACGACAAGCCTTACCAAACGTGCCATTTCGGCGCCTCCGAGCAAAATCCTCATCGGACTCGTCCGACGCACGTAGAATCGCACATCCCCCCGAAAGAGACTGCTGATGAATGGCATAAAGGTTCAGCACGCCCTTTACAGCCGCAAAAGCTCTGTCCTTATCAGATTCCCGAGCTCCGAGATTCTGGAACGCCTGCTCAGGCCACCCGTCAAACAAAAGCTCACCATTCTCGAGAACGGGCGAGCCCGCCAGGGAGCTCAATCTGCGCAAGCCAGCCAGAGAAGCTCGGGCCCTTGAGGCAGAAGGCCCCGTCCCCGACGTATAGCCACGCTGAAGCACACGAATCTTCGAGACGGCATACAATCCCGCCGTTCTTGCTATGCCCCGTTGATCAGGCATCGTCGCTCACTCCCTCCTTTTTTCGAGGAGCCCCGATGCTCCCCAGGAGCTCGTTTAGGCTGAAGCTCAATCTCGAGAAGGCCTCGGCAGCCGAGTATGTGGCGTTCGTGTACACCTTTCGCCGCGCAAACGGCTGCGGACCCGCGTCTGCCAGGTAACTCCGAGCCAGTCGTAGCAGGACCCGATGCGTCTCGTCATACCACGCGTTGCAATACTCGACTACCGGCTCATCCGTCGAAAAACCTGCGATCTTGCTCCTAAACAGCTCGTCGAGCTCCGCATACGCGCGCTCCCTGACGTCGTCGGACATTCGCCCTGTCTGGCTGTCCCTGTCACCGCGAGCATCGCCCTTGATGCGCTCGACTTCGCGCACGAACGTTGCGAGGCGGGAGACTGCCTGCTCCGTCTGGGCCACCAGCGCGATAGTTTGGGTCGTCGCTTCGGAATCGCTTCTCATCATGGCAGAGCCGAGGTCGAGACGGTCATCGAGTGCGTTGGTGATAACGCTGCTCTGAGCCCCGTATTCGACTCCCTGAGCGTGGATGGCAACAACATCGGGAACGCCTTCTACTTCCTCGTACCGCAGCTCTTCCAGCCAGCGGATCACACCCGGTCGGCAATCACCATCAGCGCCCTTTCCCTTGCTGAGCAACGCCGACAGTCCGCGCCAAAGCGCCCGACCACACACATGCGTTTTGGGCATCAGGGGCATCGTTGAAGTCCCCAGAGCCTTCTGCTGCTGCGCACTTGGACGCCAGGATGTCATCGTCTCCCATCCTGGTGCCTCCGTGGGATGCAGTACATCGCCGTAGCACCCGATAACCCCTTTGACCTGCCCGGGAGCCTCACTCGCCACGAGCCTAGCACGCCTGCTTTGCCACGTCAGCATCTGAGCGGGACCCTGGGGAATTTTAATCTCGCAGTCCGCCGTTGGCGCGGACCTCTCCCATGGAGCAGAATCATGCTCATTTTCGAAGAGCGCCCTGTCCGGAAACGCCGTGTCATACATGACGAAGTTCATCATGAGCGTCTCGAACAGGTTGTTGCCCTCGAGAAAGACACCACCGATCGAGCCGAGCCACCCCATCCCTGGGTAGCCCTTGGGCGGGTAGACCTTACCATTTCTGGCTGAGGAGTTGCCAACCACAGGCGTCTTTATCCCTGCGCAGTCGTACGACTGGAAGAAGAGAAGCCAGCGCGCAGCCTCCGCATAGCCGATGTCCCCCGGTGCATTGCGAGCTCGCATGGAAAACAAGTACTTCGCATCCTTGGGAACGTCGGCGATTAGCTCACGGATTGGATCGAACTCCTTGTCTTTCGAGCTGTAGGCAAGTCCCGGCACCTGAAAGAAGGGGCGCGCGCCGAACAGGTCAAAGCCGTCCCGATACTCACCCAAATAGTCCTCGAGAGCTTCCATCGGAAACGAGCCCTTCAGCCAAAGGTCTCTCCACGCTTCGCGCATTTCACTCCGTCGAAGCTCCTCTTCGAAGCTGCCGGCAAACGCCCGGTACATGGTCGCGACACACAGCCTGATGAGGGGCAGCTCAAGCTGGGGAATGTCGCCAATAACCCGACGTATGCGATGGGCGTCTCTGAAGAGCGTAAGTAGCGACACCTCCGCCGTTTCCCCAGAAAGGCCCACAACAGGGATCCATGGGTTCGTCAAGAGGTTAAAGCTCGGTTGAGCCATATCATTCATTTCAACCTCCTCAATGAGTCGAAGGTGTTGAGATATTCGGTTCTCAAGGTGCGGTCATCTTTCTTTCAAACCCCACGTATGTGGGGAGCATATTGTTAGTAAGTACTAACACAGGACCAACCCAACATCAAAGCCGTCGGGACAACTCGGAGTATACAACTTTTTGAACGTGTTTGTACTAAAAGCTTTTCGTTTGAAGACCCATTTCCCTGGAGTACGTCAGGCATCGGCCATCAAGGTGCGCCACGAGAGCCCCCGTAGCGTCCTCCTCAAAGAAGAGCACGAGCTGGCCGGCCAGCCATGGCGACTCCTGCCAGGCGCCGACGTAGGGACCATCCTCCCTCTCGAGCTCCCGGATAACGCTCTCTATCCTGGTAGGCGGGCACACAGATAGGGGCAGCCTCACCACAGACTGGGCGGCCACCTTTGCGACGGCATCGCTCGGGCACAGATTCGTCGTAAGCTCCGCACCAAGCTCGACACCGCCGGCTTCGTCTCCAATCCACGGCAACAGGCGAATGCCGGCCTCGCCACGCCTAAGAACAACGACCTCCAGCGTTTCCTGAGTATCTCTCACGGCACGAGGCCCACTGTCGTAATCGCCGCCCGCCATCGCTGACTGGCCCTCGCTACGCCTGCCGTTGTACATGCCGACCAGTGTGTCCTCGTTGCGGCACATGTCCGCAACAGAACGCAGGAGACAAAATGAGGCGCGCCGACGCTTCTCTTCGATATGGCGGCTACGATCCTCGCACGCACGGTCATACGTCTCTCGCCATGTCGGCGGCATATCCGCGGCAGTTTCTTCCCCGTACGCTTGGCGCACCATGCGCGAGATGTCAGTCGGCAGCGTCAGCTGGACAGTCGCGCCTTCATTGCGGAGGCCCATAACCGAGAGAGCTTCCAGGAGTGACGCTCGTTCATACACCCTGGCAATCGCCGGCACGAACCTGGGGCCGCCTTCTTCCCAGCTCTCAATTCCCCGCACAAAGCATCGGGCATTCTGTAAGCCAGCGGGCCGATCATCCCGGGCATGTCGATGGACACGACCAAGCCGCTGGAACAAGAGGTCAGTTGGCGCAACATCTGTCACCAGGACGTCGAAGTCCAGGTCGAGCGACTGCTCGAGCACCTGAGTGCCCACCACAATGTGCAGATCCGGCCGACGGCCGTTTGCTCTCGTTGCGTCAGGCCCCAAGATGGCACGGATGGCCTGCTCGTTTTCCATGCGGTCTATGTCAGTGAATCTCGCGTGTGTCAGGGACACCCTGTCCTGGCCAAACGCGGCACGCAAAACCGTTGCCGCCTCTTGTGCACGGCCCACGGTGTCGCAGACAACGCCGGCGCAACCTCCGCCCTCAAGCTGCTTGCCCAGAAGCCCGACGAGCAAATCTGCATCGTCGGCGATCAGAGCGACTTCTGCCGTAAGCCTCCGCGAAGATGGCGCGATGGCAAGGTAGTCGAGAGTAGAGCCATTCGTATACGCGACGAGAGGGTAGGCCGATTCGGGAGCCTTTGGAATATCTATTTCCTGCCGACGTTTCGGCGGGACTGCATCGGGAGGCCGTCTCCTGCCAAGGCTAAGTTTGCTGCCGCCCTCCTTGCTCCCCGCCTCGGCTCGCCATCCTTTCAGATAAGACCGCGCCATCTCCTCTCGCTGAGCTTCGGGAAGTGTTGCCGAGAGAAGGATCACCGGCGTGCGCCAGCTCCCCATCCACTCAAGTGCAACGCGGAGATACTCTCTCATGTACGCGTCATATGCATGGCACTCGTCGATGATGACAACCTTGTTCGCCAAAGCCAGCTGGCGAAGCGCCAGGTGCTTCATTTGGAGGGCGCTCATGAGCACCTGGTCGATGGTGCACACGACGAAGTTGGCGAGCACCCCGCGCTTTCTGCCGTACATCCAATCGCAGACAACGGCTTCTGGACTCTCGGCCTTCTCTCGAATGTCCTGCCCAATTGCCGAAAACGAGCTGCCGTGCGCGATACCCCGATACTCCTCGTTAAGCCGCGCCTTCCCATGAGCGAGATATATGCTGTGGTCGGGCCCTCCGTTTGCTTGGGGAAGGTGCTGCAGCCATGCGTGCACCCGGCTAAACATGGCATCGGTTGTCGCCATCGTAGGCAGAGCAATGCACGCGCCACCGCAGCCCGACGTCCTTGCGAACACTTCCGCAGCCGCAAGTGCAGCCTCTGTTTTTCCCTCCCCCATGGGGGCCTCGATAATCATCAACCCGGGATCGCTCAGCTTTTGAGCGATGTCTAAGACAGCCCGTTGCATGGGACGAGGACTTGCGTTCGCAGGAAAGGAAAAACGCTGGGCATAGAGGGCGCTCGAGACATCGCCCGCCAACGGGCGGCCACGCCAACACGGAAGGATGTCTATGGAAGCCCAGGCTTCCTCGAAGCGCCTCGACAACGCAGCCTCGTCGAGCCGGCCCTCCCTGACAAAGGAGGACAGACCCTCCCCGTCCTGAATGGCGAGCAAGGGGAAGGCATCCTGATCGCTCGCCATCCAATCGACCACGATCACAAGACCAGCGAGAAGGCACGTTATCTGCGGCGGCAAGAACATGCTGGCAATCGATACTAAGGTATCCGACGGCAGGCCAGAGATAGCAATCGCATACTCTACGAGCTCGTTTTGTACGGCCTTCCAGTTGGCATCGCTCTGCCCCAGATCGGTTGGATAATCACTCTCAGCCTCGGACACTCTAAGCTTTTCGGGTGGGGATCCATGATGGCTGCCGAGGATGCTCGTCAAAGAGCGTGCCCTTCCTGGAACGCCATGCTCGGCCAGAATCCTTTGCAGGATTACCTGTCCGGCAACAGGATGCCCCGGCGCATGTTTGGAACTCGACGGAGGTAGGGCAAGGCCCGCTTTCTCCACCTTCCACTTGGGGCCCGCATAAGCCCCGGCGAAATTCCGATGACACGGCATGGTCTGAAAGCAGGGAGTCGCCTTTCCGAGATCGTGGATAGATGCGAGAAAAACGAACAACTGACGAGCAAAAGCGGCGTGGGGCCCGAGACCCCTCCTGATAGTCGATTGCGTGCTGTCCGGGACCCACGTATCCCAAAGCCGTTCAGCGACGCATTTCGAGTCGTATATGTGCATGAAGAGGGGAAGCCATTCTCGCTCCTCCCCGTAGTCGGACTTTCCCCAAAGAGATTGGGCGGCTTTTGAAAGTTGGGGAACCTCCTGGGTGATAGTCATCGCTGCGCCCCTCTCTGTACGCAGTAGAAGCACGGGCTACGGCGGTCTAAGCCGACGATAGCGCAGGCCCCTAGGCCTCGGCCAGAGCACGATCGCCCCATCGGCTAGCGGCTGCTCGTGAGGCGATATCTCCGCTTAGGACTGCTCAACGAGCCAATGCCCTCGATAAGACCCTGTTCGAGTAGGTCTCTTATGTAGCGGGCGAGGAACTGGCTGCGCGACGCCGTGCCCCCGCGCCTGCCGAGCTGCGCGACCGCTGGTTCTCGATGAAGCGATCCACCTCATAGGGCGTCATGCGATGATCGCCGTCACCCGTTCGGATGAACGATCCGCCGCGCTGGCCATACTTTCGCACGTAGCAGGGCTTCTGGCGCGAGGAGGCGTCCGGCACGTTCACGACAACAACAGGAGCGCCCTCAAACGACAGGACGCGTATGTCTGCCTGGACCAGGGGTTCGACGCCCTCCCGCGCGACCTGGGCGCAGTTCGCCTGGGTCGCCTTTGGGTCGAAGCCGGCCTCAGGGTGGAAGCCACGCGACTCTCTGATGCCGAAGATAATAGTCCCGCCCCCGCTGTTCGAAAACGCGGAAACGGTCTCGGCCACCTCCTTCGGAAAACCGCCAGCCGCCGACTTGAGCTCGTATTCCATAAGGTCGGTATGGGCGACCCTCATGCGTTCGATCGCGCGGGCAAGCTCCTCGTCAGTTGCGATCGCGATCATGCAGCCTCCCGAGAGCATCCACTTGGTAAGCTACTCGAGTAGTTGGCGTGTCCAAGTTCCCAAGTAGCTTACCAACTATAGTCCTCTTTTTCCTAAGTATCACCATGCTAGAGCAGTGCGGAAGCCATCATGAATTACAGCAAGAAAGCAGGCGCCTGCGACGTTGTCGCGAAAACGTCGGGGAGCAACCAAGGACGGCCCCGGGGCCTGGCTCTCGTGGATACGATGCTTTATCATTATGCATCTATACATAATGCATGAACGCATAACCTTGGAGGTATCATGTTCATCGGCAGGGAGGCGGAACTGGACAGGCTCGAGCGGCTGTACGCCAAGGAGGCCTTCCAGATGGTCGTAGTGTACGGGCGACGCCGCGTGGGCAAGACGGCGCTCATCACCGAGTTCGCCAGGGGCAAGCGAGCGCTGTACTTCACAGCTCTCGAACAGAGCGACAAGAACAACCTCTCCGACCTCTCGAGGAAGATCCAGGAGTTCTTCGGGCTCCCCCCGACGGGGCCGTTCGAGTCGTGGGCGCAGGCGTTCGGCTACCTCGCGTCCCGCGCCGCCGAGGAGCCGCTCGTCTTCGTGTTCGACGAGTTCCCCTACGCGGCGCAGCGCAACGAGGCGCTGCCCTCCGCGCTCCAGGTAGCCATCGACCACGGGTTCAAGGACACCCGGGCTTTCCTCGTCCTGTGCGGGAGCGACCAGGGCTTCATGGAGAGCAGAGTGCTCGGCCGCAAGAGCCCGCTGTACGGGCGGCGCACTGCACAGATGCAGGTCCTGCCCCTAGGGTTCGCCCAAGCCCGACAGATGCTGCCCGGGCTCGATGCCCAGGAAGCGTTCCGTTACTACGGCTGCTTCGGCGGCGTGCCCTACTACCTCGCACAGGTCGACCCGGGGGCGGGCCTCAGGGAGAACCTGGCGCAGCTATACTTCGACCCCTCCGGTTTCCTGTACGACGAGCCCATGGGCCTGCTGAGACAGGAGCTGGGCGAGCCGGCGCTGTACAACTCCATCCTTCGCGCCGTCGCAGGCGGCGCGAACAAGCCGAGCGAGATCTCGGACAGAACAGGGGTCGCCCAGACGAGCCTCCCCCGCTACCTAAGGACGCTCGAGAGGCTGGGCATACTGGAGCGTCAGGTCCCGTTCGGGGAGAATCCCGAGACGAGCAAGCGCGGGCTCTACCGCATGCGCGACGCTTGCTACGACTTCTGGTTTCGCTTCGTGATGCCTTATGTGTCCGACGTCGAGAGCGGCTTGGGCGAGGCGATCGTGGCGGCCCTGCCCGACTCGCAGATCGCCGAGTACCTGGGGCGCAGGTTCGAGCGGGTCTGTGGGGAATGGCTCGTCGGGGAGGCAAAGGCGGGGCGGCTCCCCTTGCCCGCCACGGCGGTCGGTTCGTGGTGGGGGACGAACCCGGCGACCCGCTCGCAGACCGACATCGACGTGCTTGCCGCGGACAAGGTGGGCAAGAGGCTGCTCATTGGCGAGTGCAAGTACCGCGGCGAGTTCGACGTCTCCGAGGTCGTCCGCTCATTGGAGGGTAAGCGGACACTGGTCAAGGGGTACGTCGCCGAGCATCTATATGTCTTCTCGAAGCACGAGGTGCCGAGGAGCACCAGGGAGGCTCACGGGGACGTCCGCTTCCTCTCGATCCGGGAGATGTGGCCGGAGAGTCGCTGAGCTCGGCGTCGGGCTCGGGACCAGCTTCGCCGGCCCCTCATCTCTTTTGCGCCAGTATGGACGGGTCTGTTCGGCCAAATCTAAGAGCAGGGCATCCCCTCCATGGACGGGAATCCCAACATGTCCGAAGGCAGCGCCTGGAGCGGCGCCTGGCCCCTGGGAAACCTCATCAGCCAGATCGAAGGAAAGCGAAATACCTCGATCTTTGGAAAGAGCGAGGAACATCAATGGGACGAACCCGAAAGTAACGAGAGGAGACACTCCGCACATCTCGCGACGGCACCGCAAGCCAGCACCTCAGAAGATGCCGTTCAAGTTTGGTGTAGGATTTGGTGCGAAAATAGAAATAATCAAAGACTCTAGTTCTCTGACCTGTGATTTTAATGGTGGGCCGTGTGGGGGTCGAACCCACGACCTTGGGATTAAAAGTCCCCTGCTCTACCAACTGAGCTAACGGCCCTCGTATGCACCGAGACATCCGCATACATCTGACGCTACAACTTGCAAGAAGACAGGCATCTTCTCGCCCGGTCATCATAATACGAAGACAGCCATCCCACACCACCACAGCAGCACGGTTTCAAAACAAGCACCGATATTGGTGCAGCGCACAGATCAGCGAGCGATACGCAAATGACCGCTCCGCTCACTTCATTCATCGTCCCACGCGTCACAGCCGAAACAGCGTGGGGTCACCTGTCCCCTCCGCATTTCCCTCGCAAAAGCGCAGGGCTCGCAGCAGATGGGGCATCAGCGTCGCGGGAGTCTCGACGTCGGCCGTTGGGAGCAGGAGGATCTTACGCCAGAGGTCACGGCTGCGCACGAGAATGCACGACCACGCGTAAAAGTCAGCCACTATCTCGCGCGATACACCGCGAGCCTCGTACCAGGAGGGAACATCGCGTGCGCCGTAGCCAGCGAGAAACTCTCGCACATCGCCGCAGCCTGCCATGGGATAAGCGGGAATCGTGTATCCCTCGTGTCGGGCAACTTCCCAGATAAGCATCTCCCCTGCCCGAAAGAACGAGAAGTCGGCACCCAGGACCTCGCTCACGAGTCCAAGCAGTCTCTCGGCGCTCACTCCTGCCGGCAGTTCACATGCGGGCGGCCTCGCCGACGCACCGGGCGCCCCCTCACAGCAATAACTCTCGAACAGTCCGATAAGCCGAGGTGCCAGGGCGCGCTTCCGAGCTTCGATATCCACACTGATCACGATTGCACCCCCAAGCTTCGCGCCCCGCAACCTTCCACGACGATTCCAGTCTACCGATCGGACTCTACCAAGGACACGGTTTCTCGGCCGGCGTCGTGAGATGGGGAACAACGACCACCGTTTCCTCGTGCCAGAACGCGCCGCCTCTCACACATTGCCTATCTATGCGCCCATTCCTGCTCGCTTGAGGGCGCTTTGCGGACAAGAACTGGACCTGTGTATGGCACCGTCTCACGCGGCGGTGGGCCTTGCGTGCCAGAGACCCTCGCAAGCTGCGGCTTTGTTCTTCAGCTTCGCGCCTCAAATTTCCCCACGCCGCGCGGGCGCACGCGGCCAATTCACGAGCTCGATTCTCGTCCAAAAAACGTCCGCGCTCGCACAAAGGCGAGCCACTTCCACAGGAAGGCACCCTCGGCACCTTCAACCGCTCGGAAAACTCCCGCGCCCACACAAAGGCGGATTTACTCTCGCAAAAGCATCCCGATGGCCGTCCACCAGCTACGAAACGCTCACTCAAAGGCGAGTCCATCCCACACGGAGCGCCCTCAATAACCCGCCCGTAACCCATCACCAGCAAGCGTCTGCGCTCGCGCAAAAGCCCGTCCATCTCCACAGGAAGATGCCCCACAAACGCAAGCAGGCCAGGAAGCCGTAGCCTCCTGGCCTGCGAATTCTCATGGAGCGGGCAACGGGATTCGAACCCGCGAGTGTCAGCTTGGGAAGCTGATGCCTTACCACTTGGCGATGCCCGCGTAAGCAGTGACGGCCATTATAGCGGAAAACGCCGCGGCGCGGGAAGACGTCGTCCTCATTCACATCCGATCCCCGTCGCGCCCCGTGCGACCAATTGCGCGTATGCTAGCTCTTGCATATGCCACCAACGCGAGGAGGAACCATGGGAGCACGTGCTCAGGAGCAACGCCGCGATCTCAGTCCGGAGAGCCCTCGCAGGTCTCCCAGAACAGCGGAGAGTCCATCCCACCCCTCGCGCCGCGATGCGATCATGCTGGGCGCCCTCACCTTCGCGGGCCTCGCAGAAACCGCCCTCGCCGGCTGCGGCGCCCAGGCAACAGCAGACAGCAGCGCCTCCTCAAGCAGCGATCACTCCCAAAGCGTGCCTACCATCTCGGAAGCCCCTCAGCCCTCCACAGACCCTCTGCTCGCCATCCCCGGCGCTACCCCGCAAGCCGTCAGCAGGGCCCGCTCCCAGCTTGACAGCATGACGCTCGAGCAAAAGGTTCACCAGATGTTCTTCGTCACACCCGAGAAGCTCACGGGCGTCGATACCGTCACACAAGCCGGCGAAACAACGCGGGCCGCCCTGCAGGCGCGCCCCGTTGGCGGCATCGCCTACTTTGCCGACAATCTCACCGATCCCGAGCAGACTCGCACGCTGCTCTCAGACACGCAGGCCATGGCCCGCGAGCTCACCGGCATCCCGCTGCTGCTCAGCGTCGACGAAGAGGGCGGAACCGTCGCCCGCATCGCCCGTAACGCGGCATTCGGCGTCGAAAACCCCGGCGACATGCGCGACGTCGGCTCTACCGGAGACACGTCGTATGCCCACGACGTCGCGCTCACCATCGGCACCTACCTGCGCGACCTGGGATTCAACCTCGACTTCGCGCCCGTCTGCGACATCGCGAGCAACCCGGACTCCGATGTCATGGCGCGTCGCAGCTTTGGGGATGATCCCCAGCTCGTGGCCGACATGGTCGCTGCCCAAGTCGAGGGCTTCGCCCAGGCTGGCATGCCGTGCAGCGCCAAGCACTTTCCCGGCATCGGCGCCGCCCTGGGCGACAGCCACGACGTCAACATCGTCAGCGAGAAATCCGTTGAAGAGCTCGCCATCGAGGAGCTCATCCCGTTCGAACGGGTCGTCAGCGCCGGCGTCCCCCTCGTTATGGTGGGTCATCTCAGCCTGCCGGTCGCCACGGGCTCCGACGAGCCGGCCTGTCTCAACCCACACGTCGTCACCGATCTGCTGCGCGACCGGCTCAGGTTCGCCGGCCTCATCATCTCCGACTCTCTCGAGATGGGTGCCGTCACGCAGCTCCACGACAGCGCAGAGGCGGCCGTTCTCGGCATTCAGGCAGGTCTCGACCTGTTGCTCATGCCCGAAGACTTTGACACAGCGCTCGAAGGCGTCATGGCGGCACTTGCCGACGGCACGATCACCGAAGATCGCATCGATGAGTCGGTCTCCCGCATCCTGACGCTCAAGTTCTCCCGACTCTAGGCCCATCGCCGGCGCTGGCAGACCCTCGCCGCCCTAGAGGTCGAGCAGCAGTTTGCGCACCTCGTCCTCGTGCGCCGACTTCGTGCACACCAGCACGCTTGCCCCCGGCACGAGCACGGTCGATCCGTTCACGACGTCGAACTCCTCGCCAACGGACATGGCCACGAGGATGGTCGACGGCGGCAGCGTCAGGTCGCTCACGCGCACGCCGCCCTCCGCCTTCAACGTCGTGGATTGGGGAATCTCGATCTCCATCATCGAGAACTCGCCGTGACGCAGCGACATGACCGTGCGCATCTTGGAGGACAGCGCCTCCTCTTCGATCATGCGCGCGATGACGGTTGTGCTCGAGATGGCCTCGATGCCCAGCTTGTAGAAGATGCGCTCGTTGCGCGGGTTGTTGACGCGGGCAATGATGCGTGGCGGGTTGAACAGCGTGCGGGCGATCTCGCAGGCAACGAGGTTGTCGTCGTCGTGACCCATCAGCGCAACGAATATGTCGGCGTCGCGCATACCCGCGTCTTCCATGACGGAGGAGTCGCACGCGTCGCCGTGAATCACCATGCTGCGGCCGCGCAGCTCGCTCGCCAGGACGTCAGCCGTTTCTTCGTCCTGCTCGACAACGACGACTTCGTGGCCGGCCTTTATCATCTGCTGGGCAAGCACCTCGCCGACCTTGCCGCCGCCTCCGATGATGATGTACATGCTCGCATCCCTTCGCCGACCTATGTCCCCGCGCCCCTAGCCTCGCATATAGGGATCGAGCGCCGCCAGAGATCCCTCGTGCACAACCGCCATGACCGCATCGCCGGGGTGTAGGTAGGTCGTCGGCGTCGCTTTGCTAACCGCCCCGTTGTGGCTGTACAGTATGACGTCGATCTCGCCGAGCTCCTCAAGGTCGCGCACCTGCATGACGGCAGGCGCCTCAAGCGAGAACGTCATGACCTCGTACTCGCCCAGCGTGTCAATGTGGTTCGAGCGACGGGACCGGATCTTTGCCGAGATCTCCTCCGCGACGAGCTCTGTGTCGCACACAAAGTCGAGTCCGAGCTGGTGGTAGACGTCCAGGCGCGAGGGGTTCACGAGGCGCGTGATGACGTGCGGCACGTTATAGAGCCGCCGCGCGACCTCCGAAGCCATCAGGTTCACGTTGTCCGAGCTCGTGACCGCCGCAAACGCGTCGCACTCGCGAATGCCGGCCTGTACGAGCACGCGCTCGTCAAAGCCCGTGCCCACGACCGTATGCCCCGAGAAGTCGGGATCGATATGGTCGATGACCTCAGGATTGCTATCGACGACCGTGACGGCGTGCCCCGAGTTGGCAAGAATCTTCGTAAGGCCGGCGCCGACGCGCCCGTACCCGACCACGATGATGTTCACGATCAGCCTCCAGCCTGCACGGGCCCGCAAAACCCTACCTACAAAAAAGCGCGGCGCCCCTCGTCAGCAAAACGACGAGCGGCGCCGCGCCTCACACTCACCAGGATTATGCGCGCTTGATGACCTCAACCATGATGTCGACGACATCGTCGATCATCGAGGGGTCCACCGCCTCGGGCACGTCACCTGTCCAGCGCGCGTTGGCAGGACAGCCCTTGTCGACGCCGCACACCGTGACACCGTGGAAGCCCTGGCGCAGCGCCGTCGTGGCCTCCGTGTCGCGCCATGGCATGCGAGCGAGCGCCAGCGGGCGGCCGATGGCCTGCGAGGACTCGCCGAACAGGTTGACGAGACGGCGATTTGCCTTGCGATGTCCGGCCAGGCCCTCCTCGACGACGAGCGACTGGCGCCCGGCACCGACGGCCTCAAGGTTGATGACGTACGCCCCGCGGAGCTTCTTGCTGTACTCGTCGAAGAACGCCTGGGCACCGGCATGGTCGGCCTCGGAGGCACCGGTGAGCACGAACCACACCTCATGCGAGATGAGATCGCGGTCGCCGAGCTGCATGGCAGCCTGGCGCAGCTCGCGGCGATCGTCGTCCTGCTGCTCCGGCGTCGCACCCGCTCCACGGCGGCGCGAGGACGCCGACGCGGCGCCACCCTGCCAGCGACGACCGCCCTGCTGGCTGCCGTTGGGCGCGTCGGGGTAGAAGCCGTCGGCGTCGGGCTGAGACCCGTCGTCGAACGGGTCGGCCGGAGCTGCCGGGGCGGCGCTGCCGTTGGGCGCGTCGTCGGCAAAGTTGCTCCAGCTCCCCATCTGCTCGCCATTCTTCTTGGCGTCGTAGTCCTCGTCGACGCCCAGCCAGTCAGAGAAGGACTCCTCCTGCATCTGAGCGGCCATCTCAGCAGCACGGCGGCTGATGCGCCCCGTCGCCCCGCGTCCCTTCTTGGCGCGAGAGCGCTTGCTCGAACCGCCCGCCGCGTCGAAGTCAAAGCCGGACGTCGTGCGGCGCTTATAGTCCTCGAGCATCGCCGGGGTCACGTTATCGTGCGTGCCCGTCTCGAAGTCCATGGCCGAGAAGTCGTCGGGGTTGTAGTCGCCGATCGTCTCGACGTTGGTCACGCTGAACGGATCGACAGCGGCAACGGAGGGGTCGGGCACGTCCTCGAGAATGCGGCGATTCTGGTTCACGCTGACCGGCGAGAAGCTCGTCGTGCCCCACGTCGGACTGTTGAGGATGGAGTCGCGGCGTACCTCGTCGTCATCGAGCAGGTTGCCCTGCTGCTGGGCGACGTCGCGAGGCAGCGTGACGCCTGTCTTGCCCAGCTCGGCATCGGGCTCGTCGTGCACGGTGATGACGTCGAACGGCTTGGGAGGCTCAGGCACGTCGGGCACCTGGTCGCTTGACACCGGCTCGGAAGGCACAGCCTCGCGCGAGGCTTCGTGGGTGGCGCGAGCCGCATCCAGCTGATCGTGCGTCAGCACCATCGTGGCACCCGCAGGCGCACTCGGTGCAGCGGAAGACTCCCCGCCCTCCTCGAACAGCGACGGCTGCTCGGCCGGGACAACCTCAGCGACGGGAGCGGGATCGGTCGCGGGAGCCGCAACGCGCTCGTGCACGGCGCTCACCGACGGCGCCTCAAACCCGGTATGCGCATCGACCGGCGTGCTGAGAATCGTCTCGCCCAAGTCGGCCTCAGGGGTGCACTCGTACTCGATGGCGCAGCTCTCGGGGACCATGCCAAGGCTCCGCAGCACGTCGGCACCGCGGCGTACGGGCTGGGCAGCGAGGCGCTGGGCGCGACGGTTGAGACGCAGGCGCTCCTCCTCCGGAGAAAAACGACGCTCGCGCGGCTCATCAACGCCCTCGGCATACCCCTCCTCCGCGCCATACGCAGCCTCGGAAGCGTCATCCTCGACGCTGATCATGGAGCCGTCGATGGCCGGACGCACGCGATAGAGCAGGCCGAGCAGGGCGGCGACGCCGGACATGTTGTCATTGGCGCCGCGCGTGAACGGCATGACAAAGCGGTTGACGAGGATGCGCGCACCCTGGCACACAAGCACGAGCGCCGCGACGATGGCGCTGGCGAACGCCACGCTCTTCACGACGACGGGCAAGGGCAATAGCGCCACGACGATCGTCACGAGCTCGGCGACCATGGCAACGAACGTCGCGAGCTCCATGTAGGGCTGGAGGCCGCGCAGCAGCGGGATCGCCATGATGTCAGCGCGCGGCGTGTCATAGTGCGCCACGACGACGATCGGGCGGGACTTCTGACCGGGGGCGACGCTCGCTGCGGGATGGCGCGCGATGAGGTTCTGGCTGCACCCCGGCTCACCCACGCTCTTCAGAAGGTGGATGCCGCGCATCTCGAGCACATAGAGCGCCGCAGCAGCCAGCCCCAAAACGAGGCAGATGACCGTCAGGACCGTTGCGTGGATACCGGCGAGCAGGCCAGCGAGCGCCATGAGGAGCAGCGCCCCGGCAAGCGGGATCTTGCCCAGGAACGGGTAGCTGAAGTCCTGGTTGATCGTCTGCAGCCCGTGCAGGTGGATGGCTTCGGACAGCTCCTTTGCCATCTCGGCCTCTTCGCGCGTGCCTGCGGGAGCCGTGTTGAACTTGTCTACGAGGTAGTGCATGGTATCGGAAGCGTCAGCCATCGGAAGGCCCCTCCGTCAAAGTCGTCAGTCGATCGGGACGGCCTCTCTCGCCTCGGATGAAACAGGAGAGACTCGTAGAGGATCAGTATAATCCCCGCACAGGTGCTCCGAGCAGATTCACCAAGGCTACGCCGCTGCAGCATCCTGGCTCACGGCGTCCGTCGGAGCGGGGTCGGACGTCGCGGACGGCGTGTCGAGCGTGGGCGTCACATCTTGAGTCGAGCTGGCATCCATACCCGGGGTTACACCGTCCAGATCGTCCGTCCCCAGATACTCGCGGATGATCGCGTCGTTCTCGGCACATGCGTCGCGCGCGACGTCATACTGCTCGCTCTGGCTCGACGTCACGACTGAGTACGCAGCCCTCACGAGGTCGCGCGACGTGCCCGGGACGGACGAGGCGGCTTGCTCAGAGGTGGCAGCAGCCTGGTTGAGCTGGTCGATCATGCCGTTTGCGCCGTCCTGGTCACCGCTTGCCACGGCCGTGTCGAACGCGACCATGACGTTCAACTCCGCCAGGCGCGCGTTGAGGTAGTTCTCGATCCCCGAGTAGTCGGCATCGGGGAACTGCTCCTTGGCGGCAGCAACAGACGCCTGGGCGTTCGTGATGTCCGCAACAGCCTGGTTATCCACGTCGACAGTAGCCCACAGGTCAAAGACGCTGAGATCCCCGTCCTGTGCGACAGCGTCGGCATAGGCCGTATACGCGTCCTCGGACTGCTTGACCTTGCCGTTCGCAGCCTCGATGGAAGCATAGGCAGCGTCGAGGTTCTCGAGGGCCTTCAGCACCTTCGCGTCAGAGGCGAGCAGCGTCCGACCGATCTCGAGCATAGAACGGCGAGCGGAGATGGAGCCCTTGAGGGCGTCGATGACCGTCGTCTGCTCCTCGGTGAGCAGCGCACGCTGGTCGTTGGCGTCCCTCACCCTGCTGTCGGCGTCCGTCAGGGCATTGGATGCCGTCGTCGACGACAGCATGGCGTCCGTCAGGGCCTGCGAGACAGTCTCGCTCGATATCTCGGAGCCGATGGCGGCGTCAAGCGGCGTGATGACGACGTCGGCGTCACTGACACGCTGGATAGCCGCCGTGATGTTGTCCGTGGCCTTGGCCTGGGCCTGTCCGCGCACGAAAAAGAACCCGCCCACGACAAGAACCGCAAGCACGACCACGACGATGAGCACAATGACGACAGTTCGTTTAACGTTATGCCCATCGCTGAACGACGTGTCGAACGACTTGCCCGTTCCCTCCGCTGCCGCAGCCGGGGCAACGCTGTTCATGTCGAACAGCTCGTCAGCAGCGCGCGGCGCACTTGCCTCAGCGCGAGCCGCACCCGCCTCGCGCGCCGCAACAAGCGGGTTGATGGGAGCCCCAGAGCCCCTGCCCTCGCTTGCAACAGGCGGCACGGATGCAGGGGGGACCTCGCCCGGCCCTGCAACAAGGGAGGCATTCCCTTCTCCATGCGCCCCTGCGCTCATCTCAGGCGCGCGATGTGCCCGTGCCGCGCCCTGTTCGCCTTCCCCTGCGCTGGGCGCAAAGTGGCGACCCGCCCTGGGTGTGCTCATCCCGGCCCTCCTGTCTCAAGAAACGATGCGCGTGCATCGCTGTTTGAACGTGTCTTTACCTAAACGAATTACTATACAGCATGACATAATGAGAGTGTCCTATTCCAAGGTAAATACGGGTGCGGCCGAGAGTTCAACCTCCTGTTGCTGCACCGCCATCACCAGTTGGAGAACACACAACGCGCACGGCAAGGAGACACGCGTGGCGAGAGAAAACTCGATGCAAGCCAAGGAGCCTGCCATTGCGGTGAGCCTAGCCCTGCTGCTGGACGGTCGCCGTCAGGGGCTCACGCTCAGCCAGATCATGAATACGGGGGCCCTACTCATCGACGACCGCCCCGAAAGTGACGCCACACTACGCAAGCGCTTTGAGCGGGCCCGCGCGCGGCTCGGGCAGGTCGGAATCGTCATCTCCATCGCCCCAGGGTCAGAAGCGGAGCAGGAGCCGCGCTACGTCCTGGACGCGGGCCTGTCCTACAGTGCCGAGCAGTCCGTGCAGCTCAGCGGCGAGCAGGCCTTACGACTCAGCTACCTGCTCGCCATCTGTGAGCAGGCCGATCTGCCGTTTCGGGACGATCTCGAGCGAGCCCGCTTGCGTCTCACCACCATGATGCGCGTAGAGGTCGACGGGGACGCCTCTGCACCGGGTCTCGCGCCAGCGGCGTCTTCCCATGCCGGGCTCCCGACGAGCGACGGTGCAAACGAGCCCGCACTCGATGTCATCAGCGACGCATATGCCCACGCTCATCCCATTGAGTTTTCCTACGTCAACGCCCACGGCGAACCGTCGCGCCGGACCGTCGCCGTCTACGGGCTCTTCACGCACCGGGCCCACACCTACGTCGTCGGCTTTGACGAGGGTCGCCGCGGCGTGCGCGTCTTCCGCGTTGGGCGCATCGCCACCGAGCCGGCCCCCGCAATCGATACTCGGCGAACGTACGCCGTCCCCGCCGATTTTTCCCTCAGCGACTACCGCCACCTGCCGTTCCAGTACGGCGAGGAGCCGTTTATCGCAACATTTCGTGACACGCGCGGCATGACGGATCGCGAGAGGTCTGCGCTGACCCAGGATCTCGGCTCGTGGGAAATAGCCAAGACAGATGTGGCCTCGCACGACAGGGCCACGTGGACAGTCGAGGCATCCGACGTCGAGGAAGCCGCTCGCTGGTCCACCCACGCGCTCTCCACGAATGGGCTGCTTCCCATCTCGCCTGAACGCCTCGTCAGCGCCGTGCGCGACGGTCTGGAAAGGACGGTACGCATCCATGGCTAGACCAGCAGCACACGCCATCATCGACCAGATGCTCGCCATCATGCGCCTCGTCAACGAGCTCTCCCCCGCCGACCCCACGCGGGCTGGTGCGCCCGTCTCTCTTGACGACGTGGCTGACAAGCTCGGTATGAAACCCGCTGCCGTCAAACGCGGCATCGAGCTGCTCAACATCTGCAGCGAGAGCATGCCTGGCTACTTCATCGACTATGACGACAAGCGCAACGAGGTAACGCCCCTGCGCATGGATATGGCAATCGATCGCACGATCGGCCTGACGCCACACGAGGCCATGGCCCTGCTCACCGCTTTGGATGCCATGGGGTTCGATCGCGACGACCCGCTCGCCAAAGCGCTGGGGCACGCCCTGCCCCCACTGACGAGGGAGCGCATCAGCGGCGTGCAGACGCAGGCAGCCATCGCGGGGACGTCTGACATACTCGGCGTGCTCTCACAGGCCATCGTCGAGCATCTCGTCGTGCGGCTCTCCTATCGCAGCCTGACTGACGCGGAGCCCCACACGAGAGAGGTGGAGCCGTACTCCCTCTCATATGATCTCGAGGAAACAGCCTGGTATCTCACCGCCTGGTGCCACAAAGCTCAGGCGTGGCGCACGTTTCGCGTCGACCGTATCGCAGAGGCATCGCTGACGGAGGAGTCGTTCGCATCCCCCCTCGACGCACGGGGAACGCAAGGGCCTACTCCTGTCTCAGACTTCCTCGACGGCGCCCAGCTCGCAACGCTTGCGGTGCACGATCCCGCATGCGTGGGCGATGCCTCTCTCGAGCCGTGGCGCGGATTGCGTCCGGCTGACGAGCGCACAGCGGAGGCCTGGGTCTCCCATCTCGGCGCGGAAGCGCAGGACGGCGCCTTTATCGCAACGATACCCTGGATACCGGATCAGCCTTGGCTCGCCCGCATGGTTGTCTCGACGCTCGGCGGCGTCGAAGCCCTCGATCCGCCTGAGCTACGCACCCAGGTAAGCTCCCTTGCGCAAGATCTCCTGGGGCAGTTGGGGTAAAAGCCTGACTCGCATAAAAAATGGCGCGGCCGACCCCTCAGTCGACCGCGCCTTCCCCAGAAGTACTAGCGTCTACATCCCCCTCGATGCATAGGCTAAGTGCCAGTTTACTCAAAACACTCGCGAAATCAATACCATTTCTTCATGAACTCTCAAGTGGTCGGCGAGCGGTAAAAGAAGCTCCCGCCGTTTACCTCGATATATCGACCGTTTGCGATCAGTTATCGCAAAGAGGCCTCTTTCACATCGGCAGAACCGTTTCGCCGCTCATCATCTTGAGTGCGCCACGCTTCGAGCGCAGAGCGGATGTCACAGGACGCCACCTTGTCAAAGTCCTTCTTAGGAAGCGCCCCAAGGAATACCTTGCCGTATCCCTTCGAAAGCAGGCGCGCGTCCGCCATTACAAGGCATCCACTGTCCGTCGACGTGCGAATAAGGCGTCCAGCCGCCTGTTTAACGGCCAGCACGGCCTCCGGCAGGCTGTAGCGTGACCAGGCCCGTTCCTCGCGAGCGTCGCGCTCGCACGAAACGGGGTCAGTCGGCCGCGAGAACGGCAGCTTGGGTATCACGACACAACGCAGCGTCGTTCCGGCCGCATCAAAGCCCTCCCAGAACGACTTGAGCGCGAACAGACTGCTCGACTCCTCGGCGATGAACTTCTCTCGCAAAAACCTCGCATTGCTGCCGCGGCTCTGACAGAGCAGCATCTGACCGCGCTGAGCGAGTACCGGCTCGACAAGCTCGTACATCTGCTCCATCTCGCGACGGTTCGTGAACAGCGTGAGGACAGACCCCCCCATGCCGAGATGCACGTCGACGAGCAGGCGTTCAAGCGCGGGAAGGTAGGCAGGCTCTCGCGGGTCGGGCATGTCACGGGCCACGAGCACGCTCATGTTGTGCTCGAAGTCGTAGCTCGAGTTGAGGCGCAGCGTATCGTAGGCTCCGCTGCCGAGTGTGTCGAAGCCTACCTCGTGATTAAAGTGCGTGAACTCGTCGCCCACCGCGATGGTCGCCGACGCATAGACGACGCTCTCCGTCTCGGGATACCAGCGGCGTGCGATCTCCTGGCCCACGCCCAGCAGCTCTGCCGTGACCTCGTAGCTCTCAAAGCCCGTGCGCCGGTCTATGCCGACCGAGTACACGTAGCGGTCGTCCGTCCCATCCAGCGTGAGCTGCAGCGCGTCCCTGACGTCGCGCAGCGTGCCAACCGCCGCCGACAGGTCGTCCAAGCGCTCGGCCAGCGTGGGATTTCGCCCGGATGACGCCTCCTCTGACAGGGCCTTCACGCTGTCCTGCCCCTGCTTGACCGTCTTGTCGAGGCGCTCGAGAAACGCACGGCCTGACTCCTCGACAGCCGCGAACGGCTCCCCCTTGCGCACGTCGGGGCTCAGCCAGATCGTCTCGGCGTCATAGCCTCCGCGGCGTCCCTGCTTGGGAGCCATGCGCCGCACGTCATCAAAGAAAGCCGTCGACGTCACAAGAGCTCGGCTCGCCTCCGATGCTGTGCGCGACAGCGCTCCCAGCATGAGCGTGGCACCAGAGCACCCTTGCGCCTCCTTAGCAAGAGCCCCGATAGCACCCGACCCCATGGAGCCCAGCTTCTCGAAGCCCGCTGCGACCTCGCGCGAGTTCACGTGAAGCGCCCACTGGCGACGGGCCTCGCTCTCGACAGCGTGGGCCTCGTCCACGACCCAGTATCGGATGGGAGGCAGGATGTCCACGTCAGAGGCGACGGCGCGGAACAGCAGCGAGTGATTCGTGACGACGATGTCCGATGCGGCAGCTCGGCGTCGCGCCCCGTGCAAGAAACAGCGATTCGGAAAATATGGACAACGGCGCTTCTGGCACTCGGCGGACGTCGACGAGAGGTCGGGGCGACGAACCTTGCCCCAACGGATGCCGAGAGAGTTGAGATCGCCCTGGGCGCTCTGCGTCGCAAACGAGAAGATAGCAGCGATGGCATTGAGCAGATCCTCGCTCGGGGCAGGAAGGCCCGCCGGCGTCTCCACTTCCGCGTCGGGAGCAGCCTCGCCCTGCTCGACAGCGACAGGCTCACGACGGCGCTTCGAACCCAGGCGAGCCAGGCGCTCAACCTTGCGCAGGCATGGATAGTTGTCATAACCCTTAAGTGCCACGTACGACAGTGGCTTTTCCAGGCATGAGGAGAGCAGCGGCAACTCGTGGCGGATAAGCTGATCCGTCAGAGCGTTCGACTTCGTTGCAACGCCAACGGTCACGCCGTTGCGCTGGGCGAGCAGGGCGGCCGGCAGCAGATATGCCATGGACTTGCCGACTCCCGTCCCCGCCTCGATGGCCGCGTGTTTCGCGTGCGAGAAGGCATGCGTGACTTCGCGAGCCATCGTGACCTGCTCTTCGCGGGGCTCATACCCCTCGTACATGCGCCCCACGATGCCGTCGTGCCGGTACTCGTGAGCCACCTCTCCAGGCTCAGGAAAGCGCAGCATCCCCTGCTCGCCCAGCACGCGCGCGTCTATGCGGGCCGACAGCTCCTGGTGGGCACAACGCGTCGCCCGCTCGTCAACAAGGGAGAACGGCATATCGGGATAGGCCGCAGCAAGCTGGGCGAATATGGGGCGATATGACCAGGGCGTCTCTGGATAGAGGTTGGCGAGGTAGTTGAGCAGCCCCGCCGGCAAATCCGACGTTGCCGTGAGAAGCACGCGCCACAGGCCGCACGTCGCCTCAACGTCCGCGTCAGCGCGATGCGTCGAGTGCACAAGGTTGAACGCCCTCGACAGATCCGCCAGCTTGTGGCTCGTCAGGCACGGCAGCGCGATGCGAGAGAGTTCCAGGGAGTCGACCCACGCCTCTCCAACCTTGTGACCAGCCGCCTTTTCCAAAAAGTGACGATCAAACGTCACGTTGTGTGCGATGAGCGGTGCGTCCCCGATGAACTCCTCAAAGGCAGCCATGGCCTCGGCCGGCATCGGGGCATCGGCAACCATGTCGTTTGTAATGTGCGTCAGCTGCACGATCTCCGCTGGAATGGGACTCGACGGCCGAACAAACACGTCAAACGAGTCTACGATCTCGCGCCCGCGCAAACGAGCCGCAGCGATCTCGATGAGCTCGCACGTCTTGAAGTCGAGCCCCGTCGTCTCGGTGTCGAGAACGATGACGTCGTCCTCAAGTAGGCCGAAGTCGCAGTGAGCCGCCCTATCGGAAAGGGAGAGATACCGCTCGACAATGTCCTGGTCGGTACCGGGGGCAATCAGAGCTCGCAGCGCATCGGAAGCCGACGACGCGGCATCACGCCCGAGCGAGCCGGAGAGAGATGTGTCGGCCATAGGGACGCTAGAGCTCCTTGCGCATCACGGTTACGACAGAGCCGCCAAGCTGGGACGCAAGCTCGGCCGTGCGATCCTGGTAACCCAGGTGACGCCAGAACGACTCCGCCCCATCGCGCGTCGGCAGCGAGAGAATGGACGTCGCCCTCACCTCGGCCGTGCGGGCGAGCTGCTCAATCGCGTCGATCAGCTTGCTGCCGATACCCTGGAGTCGGTGTGTCGGATCGAGCAGCAGCTGTTCGACCGTCCACTCGTTGGCGCAAGGCCATCCGCACAGCACGTGAGCATAGGCAACGAGAGAGCCATCCTTATACGCACGGAAGATAAGCTTGTCAGACGACGTCGACCCCTCGGGCGCCAGCTCAAGCTCCTCGTTGATGGGAAGACGCATGGCCTCCTTGCCCGTAGTTGCCTCGTAGTTGTCAAGCGCGCGCTGACGAAGCTCGTCGAGCTCGGCGATCTCGGAGGACGCCATTTGGCTCAGCGTGACGCAGTTCATGACGAGGCCTTCGCGATTCTCGGGGTCTTGCTTGTCAGCGAAGTAGCCTTCAAAACCCTTGGGTGCCTCTTCGTCAGTCGTCACCATAGCTGCCATATCCTCCTTGCGAGCTCGCGTATCGTGCCATGGTACCACGGGCATCGCAGGGCCACCGACCCCTCTTCCTGGGAGCGCCAAAGCAACGTACACCAGACCATCGACGTCGCCGCTCCTCCGGCCACAGAAAGCAACCGCATCAGCGTGCACCGGGTGTGGCGTGGTATTCTGTCTTTCGTTTCGCCGCGAGGCCATAGCGCGCCTATATCGGAAGGGTCGTCACCCTCCCAAACGTGCAAGGGGGCTGTTCTTTCATATGAGCAAAGTTGATGTGTATATCGGCGGTTATCTCACCATCGAAAAGGTCACGAAGGAAGAGAGCGAGCGTCTCGCCTCAAACGAGTGCATGATCGGCATGCCCGTCACGCTGACAACCGATGCCGAGTCTAGCGAGTTTCGCATTCTGAGCTCACAGGGCAACTCCATTGGCGTCGTGAAACCCAAAAACCGGCTCGCCCTGCGCAATACGCTTGAAAACGGCTGGACGTGCCGCTGCTGGCTCTCCCTTGTCTATTACGCCGAAGCTGACAAGATGTTCCACGGCGAGATCGTGTACCAGTGCTTCAACGTCAAGGAGTCCCAGACGAAGGAGCAGGCCGCTCTCGAGGCATACACCCAGCACACCTCCGAGGCACTGGCTGCCGGAAAGCGTCCGCGCCTCACGCTCACGGGCACTTCGTACGACCAGGTCATCGAGTCCAACGGCGCCTGGCAGGGCGAAGACGGAGAGCCCCTGCCCATCTCCACAAAGAGAGGCTCCGGCACCGTCGTATTCAAGCGTAAGCGCTCCGCCGCTGATAAGCTTGCCCTCAGCGCCCTTGAGCGTAAGCCCGGCTGTCGAATCGCCCTTACGGTTGTCCTGCTCGTCCTCGTCATTGCCATAGCCTTTGGTATCTGGAAATGCGTGATGGGGTAAAACTCCCCTACGTTTCTCACTCTCGTTTTGAAAGGGACGCTTTATGGCCAAAGACGGAATCATCGTCTACTCGTCTCGCACCGGCTTCACGAAGCGCTATGCCGAATACCTTGCCGAGGAGCTCAACTACGACATCAAGCCCGCGCAGAAGGCGAACCTCTTTCGAGTGTCCTGCTATCCCGTCGTCATCTATGGTGGTGGCCTGCATCACAACAAGATCGATGGCATCCAGGGACTGATTGACGGTAACGAGTACCTGGGCGACCAGACGCTCATCGTCTTCTCCGTGGGCCTCTCCTCGGTCACACCGGACATCTTGCGCGACCTCAAGACTCGCAACATCCCCGACTTCCTAGAGGAGCAGGTCTTCTTCCAGGCCCTCCCCGGCGGCCTTCGTCGTCAAGATACGATTGGCGAGGGCCCTATGGCCAAGAAAGTTGAGTTCTACCGCAAGAAGCGTGACGAGGGACGCAAGCTTACGCGCGGCGACCTCATCGCCCTCTCTATTGCCGACGGCGAGGGTAAGGATCAGGATCGCTTCGATCCCAAAGCGTGCGAGGACATCGTCATTGCTGCTCGCAGCCACATCTAGACCATCGTCATACGCTTCGAGCCGTACGCAGCGTTTAAAAAGAGCCTCGCATCCCAAAAGATGCGAGGCTCTTTTCGTGCAATGTTTCACGTGAAACATCCGGCCCCATGGCTAGGCAGCCAAGAACATCAGCACCACCCAAACGACAACGAAAGCACCCATACCGATTGCGGTCTTTCCCATCGACACCGCAAGCGCATCAAACGTGCTCAGTTCAAGACGGGCGCGAGAAACGAGCCCCACGACAACCGAGAGGATCGCGCCCACAACTAACACAGCGGCAAGTAATATTACACCGATCGAAAAATGGAGCGGCTCCCCCATGACAGAGCCTGCCACCGTGGCTTTCACCCAAACAAACCACGCAATCTCAAGCAGCAGGGCAACAACCCCGTATATCACATAGGGAATGACGTACTTTCCGTTGAAGAGACTGCGCCCTCATAGGCTCCGCTCATTCCACCATCCGACAGAACGCCAGCCATCTCATCCCGCTCGCATCCGGACGCATAGCGGGTTGCGTTCGCATAACGACTGTAAGCACGAGCCTCACTGCTCATGTGCACAGACATTCGCCCCTGACGATCTGACGCCGCAAAATGCTCTGCCCGGTGAGCACCCTGACCGGCAGAGTCACCTCGCACCGACACACCCTGGGATCGCTGAACAGGCCACTGATCACGAACAGACGGAACGGCTGTGTTTGGAACCTTTGCCGACATTTTCCCTCGCACGCTCTTCGCAGAATGACATTTTCCTCACAGGCAGGTATCCTGTGACATGGTGGAATATAACCGGGACGTATTGTAACCTGTTATTTCTACATGCATAGTTCTTCTGGGGAAACCGCCTAAAAGCGATGAGGATGGGGAAGGCAGCTGATATGGAACGAGCCACACGGGAGACCATTGGCATTAAGGCGCTCTCACGGGCAGAAATCTCCGAGTTTATGCAAGAGCTCGGTCAGCCTGCTTACCGCTCTGAGCAGCTCATCCAATGGCTGTATCAAAAGGGCGTCTCCACCTATGACGAGATGACCAACCTCTCCCTCGCCCTTCGTTCGGAGCTGGCGGAGAAGTGTCCTCTTCTCTACCCCACTATCATCAAAAAGCAAATCTCAAGCGACGGCACGCGCAAGTACCTACTCCGCCTTGCAGATGGAGCGACGGTCGAGGCCGTCGGCATGCCCAGCAAGACGCGTCTCAGTGCCTGCGTCTCAACTCAGGCTGGCTGCCCGCTTCGCTGCGCTTTCTGCGCGACGGGCCGTGGTGGCTACACGAGGAGCCTCGGCTGCGGCGAGATCGCCGATCAGGTCAGCATCATCGCACAGGACTTTGGCCAGCGCGTCACGAACGTCGTCTTGATGGGTCAGGGTGAGCCGTTCCTCAACTACGATGCAACGCTCGAGGCCATGCGCATCATGAACGCAAGCGACTGCATGGGTATCGGGGCACGTCACATCACGGTTTCGACGGCTGGCATCCTTCCTGCCATTCGCCGCTTTGCTGCAGAGCCCGAGCAGTTCACACTTGCCATCTCCCTGCACTCTGCCGTACAGGAAACGCGTGACGAGATCATGCCTGGCGTTCGCAAGTATCCGCTTGAGCGTCTGCGCGACTCCATCATATCCTATGCTGATGCTACGGGACGCCGCCCTACTTACGAGTACGCTCTCATGGCTGGCATCAACGATGGTCGTACGGAGCTTGAGGCCCTTGTTGACTTCACGCGCCGCACGCTTTGTCACGTCAACCTCATCCAGCTCAACGATGTACCCGGCAGCCCTATCAAGCCTTCCACTCCCGAGCGTCTCCAAGACTTCAAGGTTGCTCTTGAGCGAGTTGGCGTTGAGGCAACCGTTCGTGACTCTCGCGGCGCAGATATCGACGCTGCCTGTGGCCAGCTAAAGCAGAAGGTCGCTAAGTAGGCCGATGCCCTTGCCTTTTGGCCGAAAACGTACCAGACAAAATGAAGCCTCCTCACCAAATGGCGTAGGAGGCTTCATTTTTCTCTTTTAGCACCAATATGAGCATGTCTTGCTTTTCGTGCCTCAGAACGCATTCTGTGAGGCCGTTTTTGAAGCTAAATCCCCAAAGCTTCCCACTGCTGATCCGCCCATGCCTGATTGCGGTGGGTCTCCTCCTGTTCTTTGAGCACGTCCTCTTGCTTCTTATCCTGCACACGCTCCTTGATTACACCAACAAGCTCGCCAACGCTCTTCATTGCAGTATCAACTGTCTCACGCACCCGCTCGTCCGTTCGATACGCATAGACAACAACGGCAGCCGATGCCGCAATCGAAAGCATGCACGCTGCAAAGAAGCCCTTCTTCATATCAGACCTCCCCTGGCTCGTCACACTCTTGCCTATATAGTAGTCCATCCTCTACGAGACTCGTGGACCAGAACCAATCACTCCGAGAAGTCGAGCGAGCTCTTCCTCGTCAGCAAAATCGATCTCGATCTTGTATTTGCCGCGAACCTGCTTGATCTTGACGTTTGTATCTAGATCCTCTCGCAAACGTCGAGCCGCTCGCTTAAAACTCGACGGCAGCACCGCTCGTGGCGTCTTGTTAGCTTGCTCGACGGAAAAAAGAGCGACGAGAGACTCTGTCTGACGCACAGAAAGATGCTCATCTGCAACCTTATGTGCCAGCTTGATGCGCATCTCTTCGCTGGGCACAGCCAGAATCGTACGCGCATGGCCCGCAGTCAGCTTTCCCTCGAACACAAGGTGCTGGACCTCATCCGGAAGGTCAAGAAGGCGCAAGGCATTCGTGATGCTAACGCGAGACTTGGCAAGACGCTTTGCAAGATCTTCCTGCGTCATGCCTGTCTGATCAATGATTTGACGATATGTGCGCGCTTCTTCAATAGCATTGAGGTTGCTTCGCTGAATGTTCTCTATGAGGGCAAGCTCAAGGCTTTTCGCATCATCGATCTCTTTGATGATGACGGGCACCTCGGTAAGACCCGCACGTCCTGCAGCCTGGAATCGGCGCTCGCCCGCAATGATCTCAAAACCCTTGCCCTTTATGTCAGGACGAACCAAAAGAGGCTGCAGAACGCCAACCTGAGCTATGGAGTCCGCAAGCTCCTGAAGCTCCTCCTCATTGAAGAAAACTCGAGGCTGCTTCTCGTTACGATGCAAGAGAGACAGTGACAGGATCTGAGGTTGATCGCCAAGTTCCTGCATGTTTGCCTCACGCGCTGTCTCAGTCGCAATCGACTGAAGCCCCTTGCCAAGGCCACCAAGC
Organism: Coriobacteriia bacterium; assembly: GCA_018368455.1. NCBI lineage: Bacteria > Bacillati > Actinomycetota > Coriobacteriia > Coriobacteriia bacterium. The sequence continues at coordinate 73,427 of JAGZEG010000010.1, read as the reverse complement.
TTCCTAGCCACGGTTCAGTACCTCCTTGGCCAGCTCGCGATATGCTTTAGCCCCCTTGCTATGGTCGTCATACTCAAAGATTGACTGTCCAAAGCTCGGAGCCTCGCTGAGTCTGACGTTACGGGGAATGACGGTCTTAAACATCTGATCGCCAAAGTAGTTGCTCACTTCCGTGACGACCTGCTTTGAAAGCGATGTACGAGAGTCATACATCGTCATAAGAATGCCCAAGACATCAAGATTGGGATTAAGCCGCGTCTTTACCATCTTCATCGATTCAAGAAGCTTGGCCACCCCCTCAAGAGCGTAGTACTCACACTGAATGGGGATAAGGAGCTCCTTGCTTGCTGCCAGAGCATTCATTGTCAGGATGCCAAGCGACGGAGGACAATCTACGAACACAAAGTCGTAGGCGTCTTTTATCTTATCAACGACTTCTTTAAGTCGCATCTCGCGGGCAACAACCGAGACCAGCTCGATTTCCGCACCCGCAAGCTGAATCGTCGCCGGAAGCATGCTCACATAGGCGTTACTCGTCGGCTGAACAACCTGCTCAGGGTCTGCGTCGTTGAGAATCGCATCGTAAATGCTGAGCTCTATCTCGTTCTTATCGATGCCAAAACCTGACGTCGCGTTTCCCTGAGGATCGAAGTCAACAACGAGTACCTTGTATTTCTTCTCTCCGAGGGCAGCTGCCAGATTGACAGCAGTCGTCGACTTTCCGACTCCGCCCTTTTGATTCATGATAGCGATAACGCGCGTCTCTTGGTCGGGCAGTTTGCGTTTCTTCTCCGTTTTGCCCATCGACCCCTCTTCCCTTCTTCAGATGTTTCACGTGAAACAATGAGCCAACGATCCCTGAGATGTTTCACGTGAAACATCATGCAAGGGGATGTTTGAGGGCATACCCCACTGCTCGCGGTAGACGAACAGACGGCTTTCCCATTTTGCCATAGACAAGAAGCGTCCTGCGACCATAGTCGCCGGGAAGTTCAAGCTCCATCGTCTCAATGCGTTGCATTCCTGCGAGCTTGGCAGCCTGTTGGCCAGAGCGTAGCTCCTCGTGATCAGGAACGCCCTTTGAAACGATAAGACGTCCATCGCGTTTCAACAGCGGGGAAGCATACTCGATAAGCACGGGAAGAGGAGCAAGGGCTCGAGCAAACGCATAGTCAAACTTTTCCCCATACACCTGAGGAAGGATCTCAAGACGCTCTGAGGAGGTAGAAAGCCGATCACCCAATTCGAGCTTATCGATAAACTCGTCAACAGCAGCTACTTTTTTCTTGACAGAGTCGCAAAGCAGGCCCTTGAGGTCAGGGTTAGCGAGAGCAAGCGGAATACCGGGAAAGCCACCGCCACACCCCATGTCAACGAAAGACCCCTTGAACTGAAGCACACCTGCATCATCAGCCCCCGCACCTTTCATGAAGAGCAGGGAGTCTAGCAGATGAAGGACAATCCCCTTGTCGCGATCACGAATGGCTGTCAGATTGAGAACTTCATTCTTGGCCAACATGAGATCAAGGAATTCCAATAAGCGAGCAGACGCTGCGTCGTCCAGTGAGATGGAGAAATCCGCTGCCATCTCCTCGAGAGTGTTGATGTCACACGTTGTAGCCATATCGCACTTCGCTTTCTGACAGAAATCCTTGGTTCACGGAGTTCAGGAAAAAATATCGATAAAACGCAGGCGCCTTAAATGAATCCCAGAGAATGATCCGTTCTCCTAGTCCACATATCTTACCGGTAAGAGCAGCATGCGCTGGTCGGCAACAATAAAAAAGGGTGCCCGCAGGCACCCCTCAAAAGCATGTCTCTTATGAAACAGCCGCGCCTACTTGGCTGGCACAACAACAACGCAGCGATTGGGCTCAGACCCCTCGGAGTGCGTCGTAACGCGACGGTCGTTCCGGAGAACAAGGTGGACGATACGCCGCTCATACGGCTTCATGGGGTGCAGACGAACCTCAGAACCGCGCTGCACAGCCTTGCGCGCAGCGGACTTCGCCAGGTTTTCGAGCTTCGAGAGGCGTCGGTTCTCATATCCCTCGATGTCAACAGTCGCCGGGAAACGGAAGCCCAACTCGTTGTTGAGCAGCGTGGAGAACATAAACTTAAAAGAGTCGAGCACCTTGCCGTGATAACCAATCAAGATGCCGAGATCTTCACCCGTCACGTTGAAGATGAGCTGTCCAGCATCGCTGTCATACTCATCGATCGTTGCATTCTCGGCATCAAAGTACGACAGCAGCGTACGCAGAATGGCAATGCCCGCGTCAGCAACCTGGTCAAGCTCGTCGTCAGTCAGAGACTCGCCAGCAGACACCTTACGGGCGATCTCGGCATACTCCTCAGGCACGCCAGCGTCGCTCTGCTCCCCCTCGACAAGGGAGGCAGCAACAGCCTCCGGCCCCGCCATCTCCTGAACGTCCTCGTTCAACTCTTCGCTCGACATACGTCTCTCACCTCGTGAATCCTGATGGATGGCAGCGGCGCGCACCGCGCTGATACAGCATACCCGAACAGCACGCATCAGTGCACCCTCGTCTACGAAAAGGGGCCGGCACACCATTCGGCACGCCGGCCCCACACACAGCCTTTCGACAGCTTGTTAGCCCTTCTTGCGAGGACGGGGCTTGTGCTCGCGACGCACGACATTGACCTCGACGGGCTTCGTCGCGATCTCCTTCTCGCGCTCCTCCTCGACCTCGGCGTCCTTCTTCTTGAAGATGATGAACTGCTGGACGCACGCCCACAGGCTCGACGTAACCCAGTACAACACAACGCCGGCGGGAGAGGACCAGCCAACGAACAGCATCATGACGGCCATGACGGCACCCATGCCCTTTGTCATGCTGTTCGACTGCTTCTGCATGAGCATCGGGATGAACGTCAGGGCGCTGAACAGGACGGTGAAGATGAGATACGGGATGGCGCCCAGGATGTCGCCGCTACCAAAAAGCACGGATGTCGACGTCGTAAGATCAGGCAGAATACCGTAGAATGCGAACGGGGCGCCCTCCGGGAACATCTCGCCCAGGTTCCTCAACACACTGAACAGCGCGAAGAAGATGGGCATCTGGATGAGCATCGGCAGACAGCCCGACAAAGGGTTGAACTTATGCTCGGAATAAAACTTCATCATCTCTTCGTTGAGACGCTGAGGATCATCCGCGTACTTGGTTTGAATCTCTTGAAGCAGGGGCTGCACGACCTGCATCTCCGCCATGGACTTCATCTGCTTGAACGTAAGCGGCAGAAGAAGTAGGCGCACGATGACCGTGAGCAAGATGATAGCCAGGCCCCAGTCGCCAACAAAGCCCTCAAAGAAGCCGATGCACACGGCGAGGGCGTTGATAATCCAATCCCACATGGGTCCTCCGAGAACAGTCGTAAGGAACTCAATCGATTACACGCCGGCCGCATCCTACGGCAGGCACCCCAGACGCAAGGCAACGATCAGTGTGCCGATCCTCCCCTCCCTGACCCGAGATGGTCGGGCACCGGGTCATATCCTCCTTCGCAGAACGGGTGGCATCGCAAAATGCGCCGAAACGCAAGCCAGCCACCACGCACAGCCCCAAACCGCTCGATTGCGATAACAGCGTACTGCGAGCACGTGGGGATATAGCGGCAGCAGGAAGGAAACCGCGGGGATATACAGGAACGGTAGAAGTTGATGAGGCACAACAGAAGCCATCGGGGCACGTTGATGAGCCGACGTATCGCGGCTTTCATCGCACGTGAGCCTTCTTGAGCAAGCTCCCCAGGTTGGCAGCAACCTCTTCATGATCCGCCGAGCGTGTGCGGGCGTTCGCTACGAGAACGACGTCATACCCAACCGCAGGCAAGCCGGCCTCACGGGCAACTGCCCGCAAGACCCGCTTGCTCCGGTTGCGCACAACGGCGCACCCCAACTTCTTGCCCGCAATAAACGCAACGCGACCGGCCTGGTCGCGTTGCGTCTCGCCATACTCTTTGGTTATGATGCTGAGGTTTCTCCCATTAAATCGCGCCCCCGATGCAAATACATCGGAGATCTGGGCGCTCGATTTAATGACAGCGCCCATCGCTATCGGGTGTGGCTGACGTTGCACTTCTCGTCGGAGACGGTCAGGCGCTTGCGGCCCTTGGCGCGACGACGGGCGAGCACCTTACGGCCGTTCTTCGTGGACATGCGGGAAAGGAAGCCGTGGCACTTGGCACGCTTCCTCTTATTGGGCTGGTACGTACGCTTCATGGTGATCCTCCTGGCGTGGCACGTCTATGCTGCGTATGCAGACAAAAAAGCCTTTGAAGTATAGCGACGGGCTTCGGGAGCGTCAACGAAGGTAGGCAACCGCGCATAACCTGTGAAGATGATTCCACGAATTCAGAATCTTCTACCGTGCGAGCCTCAACTATAAGCGTTTCAACCAGGTGGGAATATTCCACGTTTCAACGTAACTTTCCACGGTTTCCGCCGTTGTGAATGAAACTTTCAACAGCTTTGGAATGTTTTTCTGTTTGAACGATTGTTTTGCCTGTTGAAAGACTAGATTTCCTGTTGAAATATCTGTCGAAACAGTCGATACTTACCAGCGGAAACGTCGACAGCGAGCGGAATGCCGTTGAAAGGTTCGTGGAAAGTGTTGAAATCTTCCACGCAAGTGGATGTCACAACATCATCCAGCGAAACTTTCAACGAAACGCATCACGGGGGGCAACGCTATCTCTGAAAGTCGCAAGACGACGTTGTCGGCGGAATGCGCGGCGGGCACGCGCACGACGTGGCACAATGGGGAGCCTGCGGTCGTCGGCCGCGTTTTGGCTCTATGACGGGAGGCGCGAGTGGCGGACGACTTCTATCCCTTCGTGGACAACGGGGCCCAGGCAGTGCCCGGGGTTCCTGAGCGCCCCTCCGAAGCAGCACCTCTATCGCAATCAGCATCCCAAGCAGATAACACCGCAGCCCCCAGCCTCGGCGTCCCCATCTACCCGGCACGTATCGCGGTGTACGACGACATGGAGATGTCGCCGCGCGTCGTCGTCGTAGACCCAAAAGACATCCGTGACTACCTCGCAGAGATCACGAGCACGACCTACGATCTCGTGACACAGCAGGGCGGCACGTTCGCGTTCTCCATGATCCGCGAGCTCGTGGAGAACTACATCCACGCGGCGTTTATCGAGCCGACGATCTCCATCCTCGATCGCGGTCAGACCATCGTATTCAGCGACCAGGGTCCGGGCATCCCCAACAAGCGCGATGCCATGCGGCCTTCGTTCACGTCGGCAACGCGCGCAATGAAGAAGTACATCCGCGGCGTCGGCAGTGGCCTTCCCATCGTCGAGGAGTACATCCGTCGTAACAACGGAACACTCACGATCGAGGACAACCTAGGTCACGGCACGATCGTCACCGTTTCGCTCGTACGCAAAAACGGCGCACCCACCGAAAGCGCTGCGCCATCCCCGCAGGGAACACCCGGCAGAGGTGCCTTCGCGCCGGAGACGCCGAGCACCACGACGCCGCAAGCCAACACCCCTGTCGGGTTCCCGGCCACGACGGGCTACGGAACCCCCGCGCAATATCCGGCGGCACAACCCGGCTCCCCATGGCCGTACGGTGCGCCGAGCCATGAGATAGGCGCCGGCATCGCTGCTGGCCAGCAAGCATATCCGTCAGGCTACCCCGGCTACGGGACGCAGGCGGCGGGTGGATGGGCCGCCGCCTACCCGCAATCCCAGTGGGGGGCGACCCCGGCATACCCGGGAAGCATGCCCGGCTATCCGGGCGGCACGAGTGCGTATCCCACACCAGCGCCCGGCTACCCCGCCGCCCCACCCGCAGGCAGCCAGACGTTCCCCGGCTACCCGGTCCAGCCCGCGGGATATAGCGCACCCGGATCCCAGGCCGTCGCACCCAGCCAGATGTCCGGCCTTCCCATGGGCACCGGTTACCCGACGGGATCGTACGCAGGAACCGCCGGTATGCCAGGAGAAGCTGCACCCCACGCAGGCGCCCCCAAAGCATCAGGGACGCCGCTCAGCGACGAGCAGATCGCCATCCTGACCCTCTTCACACATCATGAGGGCATCGGGCCAAAGGAGTTGACCGACGAGCTCGGTATCTCCGGGGGCACCGGGTCGCGACGTCTCGCGACGCTGCAGAAGATGGGCTACATCATCAAACAGGGTCAAAAGTACCGTCCCACGGACATGGGGCGCCAGGTAGCCAACCAGTCAGGCCCCCTCACGAACGGGAATAGGTGATGCGCATGAACGAGGAATCCCGCGAGGAAGCCGCCATTCTCTGGGGCAGCGTCGTCCACGCCCCGTCGTCACCCGAATCGCCGGCGGCATCCGTCACGTCCACGCCCGCACCGGTGCCCCAGGCGAGTGCCTCCGCGTCATTGGCGGCGCCGCTCAGCGACGAGCAGATCGCCATCCTCTCGCTCTTCGGACACCACGAGGGCGTCGGACCCAAAGAGCTGCACGAGGAGCTTGGTATGCCAACGGCAACGGGTTCACGGCGTCTCACGGCTCTGCAGCAGATGGGTTACGTGATCAAGCAGGGGCAAAAGTACCTGCTCACGGACATAGGACGTCAGATCGTCGGTCAGCTTGGCCCCCTCACGAACGGGAATAGGTGATGCGCATGAACGAGGAATCCCGCGAGGAAGCCGCCATGCTCTGGGGCGACGTCGTCCAGCTGGCCTGCGAGTCGGGTGACCCAGAGATGGCGCAGTGGCTCGAGCGCCTGCTGCCCGTGTCGTTCGACGGCACGACGCTCGTATGCGCCACGAAGCTCAAGTGGACCGAGCGTCGCGTCATGACAAACTACCGGGCCGCCATCGAGGCGTCCATCCACGAGATCACGATGGAGCCGGCATCCTTGTCTGTCGTCGTGGACCCGTCGCTCTTCGCTGACAGTCCGTCGTCACCCGAATCGTCGGCGGCATCCGTCACGCCCACGCCCGCACCGGTGCCAGCCCAGCCAAGCCCGGTACCCTCCGCGCAGCCCGTTACCGCAGCTCCCACACCTGCCGCCGTAGAGTCACCGGCCGAGACGCCCTCCCTGAGCCCCGCCGCACTTGCCGGGGCCCAGGCGGCAGTGAGCCGCACGACTCATCCGCTCGTCGGCCTGCGGGCCAAGATTCCAACAGCCGTCTCGGCGTCCCTAGAAGCAGCGCGCCCCAGCATCCAGACGGCACAAACGTCGGCGGAGCCGCCCGTCGCAGCGCAGCTCAGCTCCGTCCCCCCAGCCACCCCGACTCAGGTCGAGCCTCCGGCGGTGCCGGCGGAGACCCCTGCTTTCGCAGCGGAATCTCGGTCCTCGGCTCCCGACGACCAGGCCGTTCAGTACGCCGAACCCGACGAGCCGGAACCCACTCCCGTCCCCGTCGCTCCGCCGTCATCCGAAGTGTCGGCCCAGGTAGCTGCCGCCGATCGCCCCTCCCCCGCCCCGGCAGAGCCGCTCTCGAACCTCACGTTCGAAACGTTTGTCGTCGGTGAGGCAAACCGCATGGCGTTTGACGCAGCCCGCACGATCGCCGAGGAGGAAGTCGTCCCCTACAACCCGCTGTTCCTGTACAGCAAGCCGGGCATGGGCAAGACGCACCTGCTCCACGCCATCCGCAACTACATCCAGATGTACCGCCCCGGCATCAATGTCTCGTACGCGCGCGCGGAAGATCTGCTCGACACCTATACGAGCGACCTCAAGGAGGGCAAGCGCGGCGCCGAGATCCTGCGCGACTACCGGCAGGCCGACGTCCTGCTCGTCGACGACGTCCAGTTTTTCCAAAAGAAGGACGCCACACAGGTCACGTTCTTCGACATATTCAACCAGCTGACGATGCAGGGGAAATCCGTCGTGCTCACCGCCGACGTCCCCCCCGACTACCTGCAGCTCGACGAGCGTCTGAAGCAGCGGTTCGGCATGGGGCTCATCATCGACATCTCCGCCCCGAACTTCGAGCTCAAGCGCGCCATTTTGCATAGCTACTCCCAGACGTACTGTCAGAGCTCCAAGCGCTTCCACGGCGTCAGCCTCTCGGAGGATGCGCTGTCCTACATGGCGGAACTCGCCCCGAACAGCATTCGCGAGACGCTGGGCTTCCTGACGCGCGTCCTGGCAGAACAGGCCGTCACGCCCCAACAGCCCCTCACGCACGAGCGCATCAAGGCTGTCCGGGACAAGCTGTTCAAAGCGGGCAGGCGCGTCGACATCGCCATGATCATCGACGTTGTGTGCGAGGAGCTCGGCGTTCCCTCAGCCGACATCAAAGGCAAGGGGCGCACGAAACCCGTCAGCGAGGCGCGTCAGATTACGATGTGGCTCGCCCGCCAGATGACAGACGAGAGCTATCAGGCCATCGGCAGCCCCTTTGGGCGCGATCACTCGACCGTCTATGCATCCATCTCCAAGATCGACCTGCTGAGTCAGGAGGACCCGGTGTTCCTCGCGCGCCTGGAGGCCCTCAAACGTAAGATCGAAGGCCGCACCGCGTAAAAGGAAGCATCCAAGGCTTGTGGTTGAGCATCACGCAAAACCGCAAGATGTGGGATCTGCCTGTTGAAAACTCAGTGGATAGTTTGAGAGAAGTCGTTTGAAATCCCAGGGCGTTCCCGTCGAGAGGTCGGTGTATAACCTGTGGGAACGCAGTTGGATTGCCGTTGCATATCGGTGGTTTGCAAACAGCGCCTCCGCGGGCATGCCTCGGTCATCCAACACAAGGTAGAATTGCATCAACAGAGCTCGTGTGGGGAAAAGAAGGCCCCCCACCTGCGGGAAAGCAAGGTTTCAACCATAAGAACAGCGCCTACTACCACTACTACCTATACCTATATAAGGGGAGTACGGTAGAGGACGTTTTCACTCCACAGCCCCTTCGGGAGCGAGTGGCGGGCAACACCGATAGCAGCGCACGGCGGAAGGATGCAGCACATCATGAGATTCGTCATAGACAGGGACTCTCTCAAGAATGCCCTTGCCATCACAGTCAAGGGCATGGACATGAACTCGACGCTGCCCATCCTCTCGGGCGTCCTTCTCACGGCAACCGAGGGCTCCCTCCAGCTCGAGAACACGAACATGGAAGTGAGCATCCGCCAGCGCGTCATTGCCAATGTCGAGGAGCCGGGGCAGACCGTCGTGCCCTACAAGCTTCTCAATGACATCATCGGCCATCTTCCTGACATGGCGATCTCGTTCAAGACCGAAGGGACGAAGCTCTCCATTACGTGCGGATCTAGCTTCTATAGCCTCAACACGCTCAGCCCCCAGGACTTCCCTGCCTTCCCGGAGTACAGCCTCGACAGCATGGTCGAAGTGCCGACGGACTCGCTGAACGAGATGATCGCACGCGTAGGCGTTGCCGCCTCGACAGATCGCATGCGCTCCATCCTCAACGGCGTCCTTGTGAATATCACACCCGACATGGTGCGCTTCGTGACGACGGACTCGGTGCGTCTGGCCGTTGCTGAAACGAAGATCGTCTCCGAAGTCGAAAACTTCGAAGTCATCGTGCCTGCCAAGGCCCTGCGCAGCGTGCTGTCCCTCGCGGCTGGCTGCAAGTCGATCACGATTGGTACGAACGCTTCCCAGATCGTGTTCCTGTTCGGGGAAGCCGTCTACGTGACGCGTCGCATCGAGGGCACGTACCCGAACTACCGCAAGCTCATCCCGACATCGCACGCGACGGGCGTGCGCATCAAGACGGGCGTGCTGTACGAGGCCATGCAGCGCGTCAAGGCCATGACGGCGACGAACTCCGAGATCTGCTTCTCTATCGACGCCGGGCAGAACCTGCTGACTATCACGTCGAACATTCCCGACCAGGGCAACGCGCGCGAGGAGATCCCCTGCGAGGTCGAAGGAGACGACATGGTCATCGCGTTCAACTCGCGCTTCATCTACGACTGCGTGCAGAAGGGCGACGGGGACGAGATCCTGACGTTCGAGGCCGAGAGCCCCCTGCGCCCGGGCATCTTCAAGAGCCTCGGCAAGGTGGACTTCCTCTACCTCGTCATGCCCGTGCGCCACAACTACTAGGCGCGCGACGGCGTGGCTCTCACCATCACGCGGGTCGAGTACCGCGACTTCAGGAACATGGCTTCTCGAACGCTGGAGCCCAACCCCGGCCTCACGGTGCTCGTGGGGCCCAACGCGGTGGGCAAGACGAACTGCGTCGAGGGCATCGCGCTTCTGACGAGCGGGCAGAGCTTCCGTCATCTTGCAGGGCCGAGCGACCTTGTTCGTGAGGGGGCATCATCCTGTCGCGTCTCCATGCTGCTTGAGGGGGAGAAACGCCGCGTCGACGTTGCGTTTGAGGTCGTGGAGGGCAAGAAGCGCCTGCTCGTCAATGGCAAGGCTCGCCGTATGGGGGAGGGTGCCCGTCTCATGCCCTCTGTCCTGTTCTATCCTGACGACCTCATGGTCATCAAGGGGCCGGCCTCGGGGCGGCGCGCCATGCTTGACGACATTGGCGTTCAACTCAGCGAGGCGTACAGGCGCGTCCATCGCGATTACCAGCGGGCTTTGGCGCAGCGCAATGCCCTGCTGCGCGTCGACGACCCTGCAGGGGAGCCAGGGGCCGACCCCCGTCCCAACGGCATGCTCGAGGCGTGGACGGAGGCACTCGTCGGCGCGGGGGCGACGCTGTACCTATATCGGCGCTCGCTGCTCGCACGCCTGACGCCGCTCATCGCTGACGCCTATGCATCGATCGCGCCGGGCGAGCGGCTGGATGTGGGCTACGAGAGCTCCTACGCCCCCGCACTCGACGTGGACGTCTCGCGCGCGGATGTCGAAGCGGCTCTGCGGGCACGTCTGGGGGAGCTACGCGTCGCAGAGCTGTCGCGGCGCGTGACGCTCGCCGGACCGCACCGCGACGACGTGACGTTTGCGATTGACGGGAGGCCAGCGCGCCTGTTTGGCTCACAGGGACAGCAACGCACGATCAGCCTTGCCGAGAAGATCGCTCACGTGAACCTCGTGCGGGCCATGACGGGAACCTACCCCGTCGTCTTACTCGACGACGTCATGAGTGAGCTGGATGCCACGAGGCGCTCGGCCTTGTTCGACCTCATCCATACGGGTGTGCAGACGATCATGACGACGACGAACCTCGACTATTTCACGCCCGACGAGCTGGGGAGCGTGCGTATCGTGGACATGGGTCATGAGTAGGGCGAGCGAGGCGGGCCGCGCTGCCCGTGATAGGCGGGAAAACCCCGCCGTGCGCCCGAAGCTGGACGCCGAGAGCCGGGCCGATCTTGCCGATGCTGTCGCCACGGGCAAAGACATCGCCGCCCAGTTTGATCCGCGGCTCGATAAGCAGAACGCCGGACGTGCCTGCGTCCCGCAATCAGCGGGCGCGCTTGCGGGACGGGCAGCTGACGGCATTTTCCGTACCTCGAGTGCCTGGTCGCTGACGTCGCGCGCCCTGCGCATCTGGCGCATGATGTCTGACGAGCGTGTACGCACGCATGTCACGGGCGTGTCTCTGACGGAGCGTCGCGTGAGCCGCGTTCTGACGTTCTACGTCGATAGCAGCGTGTGGGTACAGGAGCTCTCTATGCGTCGCTACGAGCTGTTCCAAGAGTGGACAATGCTCTGTGAGCGGCATGATCCCGACCTTGCTGTGGACGATGTCATGTTCAAGCTTTCGAAGTCGGCCCGAGCTGCCGGGCACAACGGCTCCGTCGCCAACTACGGAGTGCAGCCTGTGTACGTTCCCGCTCGCCTAACGCCCGACGAGCTTGATGCCGTGCGTCGACGCGTTGAGCCCATCACGGACGCAAGGCTGCGGAAAAGCGTCCAGGATGCGATGACGGCCATGTTTGCGTGGAAAAAGTCAAAGGGACACTAAATCGGGCCTCAGATAGCCTCTGAAGCATTCATGAGGCATTCCGTACAGTAGTTGCTGTACCGACTTTTTTTACAGGCATTCATCTATAATGTATCACATGTGTATACAAGGCGGCAGCCGCTTGTTTATGTGGCGGCCCCGCCCGGCGGGAAGGGACACTCGTGCCTGAGAAGGTATCCGAAGCATACGACGGTAGTAAAATCCAGGTTCTTGAGGGTCTCGAGGCCGTGCGCAAGCGCCCGGGCATGTACATCGGCTCGACGGGTCCTGCTGGCCTGCACCACCTCATCTATGAGATCGTCGACAACTCGGTCGATGAGGCCCTCGCTGGTTTCTGCACGAAGATCGAGGTAACAGTCCACCTCGACAACTCCGTTAGCGTCGTCGACAACGGCCGCGGCATCCCCGTGGACAAGCACCCCAAGCTCAAGAAGCCGACGCTCGAGGTCGTCATGTGCGTACTGCACGCCGGCGGCAAGTTCGGCGACGGCGGCTACAAGGTGTCGGGCGGTCTGCACGGCGTCGGCATCTCCGTCGTCAACGCGCTCTCGAAGAAGACGATCGTGCGCGTCAAGCGCGACGGCCACAAGTACGAGATGCAGTTCTCGCGCGGCAAGGTCACCGGCAAGTTCACGGAGATCGACTTCGATAAGGGAGAGTCGCGCGCCTCGGGCACGACGGTGACGTTCTGGCCCGACGAGGAGATCTTTACCGAGACGACGGTGTTCGACCACGACACCATCTCGAACCGTCTCCAGGAGATGGCGTTCCTCAACAAGAACCTCAAGATCGTCTTCACCGACGAGCGTGAGCTTGAGCCGCGCGTCGAAGAGTTCTGCTACTCCGGCGGCATCAGCGATTTCGTGAAGTACCTCAACGAGGGCAACGAGATCCTGCCCGGCCTGTCCAAGCCCATCTACTTCGAGCGTAAGACGACGCAAGAGGGCGGTACGGACGAGAACGGCGAAGTCGAGATCGCGATGCAGTGGAACACCGGCTACAGCGAGCGCGTCATGCCGTTTGCCAACAACATCTATACGATGGATGGTGGCACGCATCTCGAGGGCTTCCGCCAGGCGCTCACGCGTACGATCAACGACTACGCGCGCAAGCAGGGCATCCTCAAGGACAAGGATAACAACCTGTCCGGCGATGACACGCGCGAGGGCCTGACGGCCGTCGTGTCCGTCAAGCTGTCGAACCCGCAGTTCGAGGGCCAGACGAAGACGAAGCTCGGCAACTCCGAGATGCGTCTGCTCGTGCAGTCCACCGTGGCCGATGGCCTGGCAGAGTACCTGGAGGAGCACCCCAACCAGGGCCGCGCCATCTGCAACAAGGCTATCGCCGCGAGCCGTGCCCGCACAGCCGCTCGCAAGGCCCGCGAGGCTACGCGCCGCAAGGGTCTGCTCGAGAGCGCGAGCCTGCCGGGCAAGCTGGCCGACTGCTCCGTGCGCGAGCCTGCCATGACCGAGCTGTTCATCGTCGAGGGTGACTCGGCAGGCGGCTCGGCCAAGGACGGACGTCGTCGTGACATCCAGGCCATCCTGCCCCTGCGCGGCAAGATCCTCAACGTCGAGCGCGTCGGCGACCACCGAGCGTTTTCGAGCGACACGATCCAGTCGCTTATCACGGCCATTGGCACGGGCGTCACGAATGCCAACGGCGAGGGTGGTGACTTCGACCTGTCCAAGGCGCGCTACCACAAGATCATCATCATGACGGACGCCGACGTTGACGGTGCACACATCCGCATCCTGCTCATGACGTTCTTCTACAAGTACATGCGCCCGCTCATCGAGGCTGGCTACGTCTATGCCGCTTGCCCGCCCATCTTCGGCATCAAGAAGGGCAAGAAGATCAGCTACGTCTATCCGGACGGCCGCACGCCCGAAGACGAGATCCTCAATAACAAGCTGATCGAGATGGGCCTCAAGACACGCGACGAGGTTGCGTCCGACGAGGACCTCGAGGCCCTGCGCGAGGGCAAGGAGGTCACGAAGAAGAATCGCGGCTACTCCGTCCAGCGCTACAAGGGTCTGGGCGAGATGGATCCCCAGCAGCTTGCCTCGACGACGATGGACCCCAAGACGCGCATCCTGCAGCGCATCACTATCGAGGACGGCGCCCTTGCCGAGCGCGCCGTGCGCGAGCTCATGGGCAACCAGGTGGAGTTCCGTCGAAGCTATATCGAGGAGCACGCCCACGACGCCCGCTTCCTCGACGCGTAGGAGGTTGCAGAACCCCGGCTGCTGCGTTGCGATGGAACGCGCCGATGATCGACATCGAATGAGAAAGGCCAACTGTGGCTGACGACATGAACACGAACGACCGGGAAGGCTCCGCGGGCCTGCCCGACGACCTTAAGCGCCTGCTGGCCCGCGCCGAGGGCGACGACTCCGACGCGCCCGTCTACGACCCCGACGCCGCCGACGAGACGGGCGACGACGCCGTGTCTTCTGACGACGATGACGACGAGCTGGAAGAGGACTTCGGCAACGTCGCACGCGGCGAGGACGGCGGCACGGACATCAACGGCGGCATGCTCCAGGTCAAGGAGTTCGGCCGCGAGATGAAGCAGTCGTTCATCGAGTACTCGATGAGCGTCATCACGGCCCGCGCCCTGCCTGACGTGCGCGACGGCCTCAAGCCCGTGCACCGCCGCATCCTGTACGCCATGAACGAGAGTGGCATCTTCCCGAACAAGCCCCACAAGAAGTCGGCATGGACCGTCGGCGAAGTTATCGGCAAGTACCACCCTCACGGCGACTCCGCTGTCTACGACACGATGGTCCGCCTCGCGCAGTGGTTCTCCATGCGTACGCCGCTCATCGACGGCCACGGCAACTTCGGCAACATCGACGGCGACTCGGCGGCCGCCATGCGTTACACGGAGAGCCGCCTGGCCAAGCCGGCCATGGAGCTGCTGCGCGACCTGCAGAAGGACACGGTCGACTGGCAGCCAAACTACGACGAGTCGCTGCGCGAGCCGTCTGTGCTGCCGGCGCGCTTCCCCAACCTGCTCGTAAACGGCTGCAACGGCATCGCCGTCGGCATGGCCACGAACATCCCGACGCACAACCTGGGCGAGGCCATCGACGCCACGTGCATGCTCATCGACAACCCCGAGGCCACGACCGACGAGCTCATGACGGTACTGCCCGGCCCGGACTTCCCGACCGGTGCCCTCATCATGGGCACGAGCGGCATTCGTGATGCCTACGAGACGGGCCGCGGCTCCATCACTGTGCGCGCGAAGGCCCACGTCGAGACGACGAAGACCGGTCGCAACCGCCTCGTGTTCACCGAGATTCCCTATCAGGTGAACAAGGGCATGCTGCAGGAGAAGATCGCCCAGCTCGTCAACGAGAAGCGCATCGAGGGCATCTCCGACATGCGCGACGAGTCGAACCGCAAGGGCCTGCGCCTCGTCATCGAACTCAAGCAGAACGTCATCCCACAGGTCGTGCTCAACAACCTGTACAAGTTCACGAGCCTGCAGACGACGTTCGGCGTCATCAACCTCGCCCTGGTCAACGGCGTGCCCAAGCTGCTGACGCTGCGCCAGATGCTCCAGTACTACATCGACCACCAGGTCGACGTCGTGACGAGGCGCACGCGCTATGACCTCAAGAAGGCCCAGGCGCGCGCCCACATCCTCGAGGGCTACCTCATGGCCCTCGACCACATCGACGAGGTCATCTCCATCATTCGCTCGTCGCAGACCGATGCGGAGGCCTCGGCGCGCCTCATCGAGCGCTTCGGCTTCTCCGAGGAGCAGACGACGGCCATCCTTGAGATGAAGCTGCGCCGCCTGACCGGCCTGGAGCGCGACAAGATCGAGGCCGAGCTCGAAGGCCTGCGTAAGGCCATCGCCTACTATGAGGACCTGCTGGCGCACCCCGTTAAGATCCTGGGCGTCATCAAGGAGGAGATGCTCGAGATCAAGGAGAAGTTCGCCGATCCGCGCCGCACGGAGATCTCCGTCGAGGGCACGAAGGAGCTCAACGTCGAGGATCTCATTGCCGACGAGGACATGGTCGTCACGATCACGCACTCCGGCTACGTCAAGCGCCTGCCTGTGGCAACGTATCGCTCGCAGCACCGCGGCGGCAAGGGCATGCAGGGCGTCAGCCTCAAGGACAACGACTTCGTCGAGCGCATCTTCGTGGCCTCGACGCACGAGTACGTGCTGTTCTTCTCGACGAAGGGCAAGGTGTACCGCCTCAAGGTGCACGAGCTGCCGTTGGCGAGCCGCACGGCGCGCGGTACGGCAATCGTGAACCTCGTGCCGTTCGAAGAGGGCGAAAAGATCTCGGCCGTCATCAACACGCGCGACTTCCCCGAGGACGACTACCTCATGTTCGCGACGCGTGAGGGCATGGTCAAGAAGACGTCCATGAGCGAGTACAGCCGCAGCCGCCGCGACGGCATCATCGCCATCAACCTGCGCAGCGACGACGAGCTCATCGCCGTGCGCCGCGTCCAGGCCGGCGACAAGGTTATCCTCGTGAGCGATGCCGGCAAGGCCATCAAGTGGGACGAGTCGCAGGTCCGCGGCATGGGACGCGCCACGTCGGGCGTCAAGGGTATGACGCTGACTGACGGGGCTCACCTGCTGGGCATGGAGATCTCCAACGACAAGGGCGACCTGTTTGTCATCACGGAGAAGGGCTACGGCAAGCGCACGCCCGTCGCGGACTACCCCGAGCAGAACCGCGGCGGCCAGGGCGTGTTCACGATCCAGATGACGATCAAGAAGGGCCTGCTCGCTGCTCTCAAGGTCGTGGGCCCGCAGCATGAGCTCATGATCGTGAGCGTCGAGGGCGTCGTCATCCGCGTGAAGGTCAAGGACATCAGCCAACTTGGCCGCTCGACGCAGGGCGTCAAGATCATGGATGTGGCCGAGGGTGACAAGGTGGCTGCGCTTGCTCGCATGAAGCAGGCCAAGCCCAAGGCTGCAAAGCCGCTGCCCGAGGGCCAGAGCGCGCTCGACCTGGGTGCCGTGACGGAGAACCCCGACGAGGTCGACCTGGGCGACGGCGAGGACGACACGATCGACGAGGAGCTTGACGGCCTGTCTGAGGGCACGAGCGGTGCCGACGACGAGCCCGCTTCCGAGGGCGACGCCGAGTAGGGGTCGCTGAGCGTTTCGGATTGAAGGGGGAGGACGGGGATCGAACCGTCCTCCCTTTTTTGTGCGACAGGGGGCGAGATGTGGCCCGAAAGCGGACCTGTGTATGGCCTACCGATCGTCAGCGTGCCTGGCTGGGCGCAAACTCCCAGGTCGCAACCGGACGTCATCGCCTATTCGGGAATGTCCCCATACATAAGGTCATTTCTTGCCCGCGAGGTACCCCCTACGAGCAGAAATACCAAGAAGCCGACCGGGGCATGTCAGTGAGGTTCGGGCGCGTCCTCTAGAGCGAGATCCAATACCGTTTCACGGCGACGTTCTCCTCAGGATCGAACAGCTCATTCTCGAAGACGCCGCCGTTGTTGAGAATGACGCGCTCCGAGGCGATGTTGTCCTCGTCGCAGACGCACAGGACGCGCGAAAGTCCAAGCTGGCGCGCCTTCTCCAGTCCCTGTCGAAGTATCCGCGTCGCCAGGCCGCGGTTTCTCACGGACGGGCGAACGGCGTAGCCAACGTGCCCGCCGAAGTTCAGCAGATAGTCGGTCAGCTCGAACTTCAGGCTGAATACGCCAACAAGGCGGTCACCGTCGAAGCAGAGGTAGAAGTCCTCTTGGACATATCCCTCCGGCAGGTCCTGCCCCGTATGCCTGTTCTGCATCCCGAGGAGCCAGGAGTCGTATTCTTCGTATCCGGCGTGACCGATGCATGCGTCTCCGGCCAGCCCGCATTCCCGATAGAACGACAGCACGTCGTCCCTGTCATCGACGGTTGGCATACGTAGGATCAGCACAGGCCGCCTCTCCGGAGCTATAGAGTAAAGTCGCTGGGGGAGAGATGTTCCACGAAGTCGTGGAACTCGCGCATCTCGGCCTCGTCGCGCTCTTTTTTGACGTTGACCCACGCGGGGAAGCTCGCTGCCTCCATGACGTCCTCGCTAACGTACATGGGTACCTTGAGCCTCACGGCGAGCGCGATTGCGTCGCTGGGACGGGCATCGATCTTGTGGGTGACATCACCCTGCTTCACGTGGAGGTTGGCGTAGAACACCGTGCCGCGCACGCGCGTAATCACGATGCGCTGGAGCTTGCCACCGAGCGTGCCCATGACGGTAGACAGCAGGCCATGCGTCATGGGGCGCGTACTCGGCTCGCCGGATACGGCCTTACCGATGGCAGCCGCCTCGACCGGCCCTATGCAGATCGGCAGGACGCGGTCGTGCTCTCCCTCGCGAGAAATGGGACGCAGGATGAGCATGGAGGCACCGGGGATGGCACCCATCACGAGAGTCTCGAGCGTGACGCGTATCATGCGAGCCCTCCCCTCTGTCGACACGGCTCTCGTTTCGCATTCTATCCAAAGAATGTGATGAATTGTGATGATGGCAAATTCTCAAAATTCGTTGTTGACCTGACGGGATTCCTTGCATATGATAATCCAGAACTTCGGGCCCGTAGCTCAGTTGGTCAGAGCGTACGGCTGATAACCGTAAGGTCACAAGTTCGAACCTTGTCGGGCCCACCATTTCTTTTACAATAAACGTCCCAGCGTGAGCCGAGTCGCCGCTGGGACGTTTATTACTAACTGGGGATGTAGCTCAGCTGGGAGAGCGCGGGCTTTGCAAGCCTGAGGTCGTGGGTTCGAACCCCATCATCTCCACCAGGTGTGATTGACGGGCCGAGGCGGATTCCTCGGCCTTTTTTTGTGCGCGCCCGCATAGTGGCCAGATCTTGTCCTTGCGGAATTCGGTTCGCCCCGCCGGTCGTTTGCCTCCCTTTACCCTGTTCTGCTGGTACCTCAGCCAGATGGTGTATCGTTACATAAACGTCCACACGTGGAACGAGCCGCTCGTATGTCGTGAGAAGGGGGCCGTCGTGAACAGGTTCGAGGCGCTCAATGTGCTCGGTTTGGACGAGCAGGCATCCGACACCGACATCCGCATGGCGTACTACGGTGTCCAGAAAGCGGCCGAGACTCAGGACTTCTCCGACAACGAGCACATCGCCGTGCGCGTGAACGCCCTCCTGGACCGCACGAAAGAGGCGCGCGACTTTCTGCTCACGCACGGCACGGGCGCACCGAAGCCCGGATCGTCTTCCGGCCCTCGCCGTACGGGAGGCGCCGTCGGTGCGGCGTTCGGGCGTAAAAAGAGGGCTCCCGAAAAGCTTTCGGTCACGAGCGACGAGGAGAAGAAAGCCCGCCTCGACGGACTCGAGTCCCTGCGCGTTTGCCTGCTGACGTATCGCGACGGCCAAGCCTCGCGTAGACTTACGTGCCTGGTCATCATCCTGTGCTGCATCGTTGTCGGCTTCATCGTGCTGCGTTATATCCGCGCTATGCCGCCGCGTATTGTGTCGTTCTCTGCCATCGCCATTGCCGCCATTGCGGGCTCAACGGGCTTTACGGCCGCTCACCTGCAGTGCCGCAACACGAAGCGTCACGTGCTCGACATAGATGAGCGCATCCATGAGCTGAGGGTCGACCTCGGTCTTGACGATCCCGACGGCGATTTCGACGGCGACGGCATCCCTAACGGGGACGAGAAGCGTACGGGTATGGCGGGGCTTGCTGCGGCGCATGCGGGGAGTGCGTTTGGCTCGGCCGTCGTGGACGATGTTCTTGACGATCTGGAAATACCCATCGACGAAGATGCTGACGAAGAAGACGACGAGAGCGATCCGCGCGCATCTCACGCGGAGAAGGAGGTCACTCGATGATACAGGAGCGTCGCAGCTCGGGTGCTGCTGAAGAGCCCGAGCCCATATCGGCTGAGATGGAGGCGCTGGCTGACGCACTTATCGACTATGGCCTTGACCTCCTGGGAGAGACAGGTCAGCTCGTTCCCACCGTTGCGGTCGAAGATGCGTCAGGCGGGCAGGCCATTCTGTCGCTTGACGGGGACGAGGATATCGAGGAGTGCCTGGACGAGGCACACGATCTCGTGCGATCGGCTGCGCGCGGCAAGGGGGCCTCTTCGGGCCGTCGCATCGACGGGCTGTCCGGACGCCCGGTGCGCTATGCCATAGCGTATGACGGCGCCATTCGCGAGGAAGAGGGGGGCGCCTACCGCCCGGCCCTCATCGTGGAGTACGGTGAGCAGGGCCTGGCGAGCGGTTACTCGGCCTACCTGCTGTACAAGCATGCGGGACACCCTCAAAAATTTGTGTGGACGGACCCCGCCGCAGCCGGGGAAGTCGAACTGCTCGTGTGATTGGGATTATAGTTCGTAGGTTATCGACGAAACTCTACCCATCACTTACCAGCCCATCCGCCGATGCCTTATTGCACGAAAGGTAGCCTCGCTATGCGTCAGGATCATTTGAGGAATATCGCCATCATCGCGCACGTCGACCACGGCAAGACAACGCTGTGCGACAAGCTTCTGCGCGCGACGGATGCTTTCCGCGCCAACCAGGAGGTGCAGGATCGCATCCTCGACTCCAACGACCAGGAGCGCGAGCGCGGCATCACGATCCTCGCCAAAAACATCTCCATCGAGTACCAGGGCGTCAAGATCAACGTCATCGACACGCCTGGCCACGCGGACTTCGGCGGAGAGGTCGAGCGCGTCCTGCGCATGGCCGACGGCGCCTTGCTGCTCGTCGACGCCTTTGAGGGCCCGATGCCCCAGACGCGCTTCGTGCTCCAGCACGCTCTGAGCTGCGGCCTGTTCGTCATGATCGTCGTCAACAAGATCGATCGTCCCGGCGCTGACCCCGATAAGGCGTACAACGACTGCCTCGACCTCATGGCAGACCTGGGCGCCAACGACGAGCAGCTCGAGTTCGCCATGGAGCACGTCGTGTACTGCTCGGCCATGAACGGCTACGCGCGTCTCGATCCCTCTGACGACAACATGAACATGTATCCGTTGCTCGACATGATCGTCAACGACATGCCGGCGCCCGATGTCGACGTGGATGCTCCGCTTGCCATGCAGGTTGTCAACGTCGACCACTCGCAGTTCGTCGGCCGTATCGGCGTGGGCCGCATCTACTCGGGCACCATTCACGACGGCGACCAGATCAAGGTCATCAAGAACGACGGTTCCGAGTCAACGGCGTCCGTGCGCAAGCTGTACACGTTTGACTACCTGGGCCGCAAGGAGTGCACCGAGGCTGTCGCCGGCGACATCTGCGCCGTCGTTGGTGTCGAGGGTACGGACATCGGCGACGTCTACACCTCGCCTGAGAATCCCCAGCACCTCGAGCCCCTGCGCGTTGATCCGCCGACGCTCTCCATCATCTTCGAGGCTTCGACGTCGCCGCTCGTGGGCCGCGAGAGCCAGAACAACATCGTGGGCGCCCGCCAGCTCAAGGAGCGCCTCATGCAGGAGAAAGAGGCCAACATCACGATGGCCATCAACGAGACGGAGGACCACACCGGTGTCGTCGTCTCGGGCCGCGGCATCCTGCACCTCTCCGTCCTGATGGAGACGATGCGTCGCGAGGGCTATGAGTTCCAGGTCGGCCGCCCCCAGGTCATCTACAAGAAGGAAGGCGGCAAAACGCTCGAGCCGTACGAGGAGGCCGTCGTTGAGGGCCCGGCCGAGTACGCCGGCAAGGTCATCGAGCTGTTCGGCAACGTCGGCGGTCTCATGACGCACATGGAGACGTACGACGACCGTGCAAACGTCAAGTTCAAGATCCCGACGCGCGGCCTCATGGGCATGAAGACGCGCGTGCTCAACGTGAGTCACGGCGAGTCGATGATGTACCACACGTTCCTCGAGTACGGTCCGTACGCTGGTGATATCAACGCCCGCAAGAACGGCCTCATGATCTCGATGACGACGGGCAAGGCCGTGGCCTACGCCCTTGGCACGCTGCAGGATCGCGGTCAGCTGTTCGTGGGCCCCGGTGACGAGTGCTACGAAGGCATGATCGTCGGCGAGCGTCCGCGCGAGGGGGACATGGTCGTCAACGTCGAGCGCTCGAAGAACCTGGGCAACCAGCGCTCCTCGACGGCCGACATCGCCGTGCAGCTGACGCCGCCGCGCACGTTCACGCTCGAGGAGTCGCTCGAGTACATCGCGGACGACGAGCTCGTTGAGGTCACGCCGCAGCACATCCGCATGCGCAAGCGTCTGCTCACGGAGACGGAGCGTCGCAAGGCGAAGGTGCGCGCGATGAACGCGGCCGCCGGCGAGCTGGGCTAGGCGATTAAGGGGCGTTGCCTCAGCGGGATTGAGGTCGTCGTACGGGCGAGCACTGCTCCGACGGATAGCTGAGCATTTCTGTCGGAGGCATGGCGTAGCATAGGGGCGGCTGCAGGCCTGGATTTCCAGGCAGTGCAGCCGCCCTTTTTCGTACGCGCGCGAAAGACTGCGCGATGATAGTGGGAAGGTGAGGGCATGGAATCCATAGTGGACATTCCCGGGTTTGGTGAGGTGCCGGTCGGCGTGCTCATCGCCGTTGTGGTGCTTGTCGCTCTGCTGGTGGTCGCGGTCGTGCTGTTGGCGCTCGTCCTGGTACGCCTGCCGAGGCGTGGGGTTCCGGGACAGCCGGGCCCCGACGGCCTGTACGCTGCCGACCAGATGCGTCAGGCCGTCGGCGGCTTGGTGTCTCAGAACCAGGCAACGACGCAGTGGCTTGCCGACAGTCTCTCTGCCATCAGTGGCGGCCTGTCGACGCAGGGCGCCTCAACGGCGGAGACGGTGCGTCAGGTGCAGGAGCGCCTCGTGCAGCTTGCTGCTCAGCTCGAGCCGCAGGCTGCCTCGACGGCGACGGACGTGCGCGGCGTCCAGGAGCAGCTGCGCTCTCTGGCCGCCTCGCTTACGCCGTCTGCCGAGGCAACGCGGGTTTCCGTTACCGAGCTGCAGCGCGGTCTTGCCGACCTGCGGGCTTTTGTGGGGGCTCAGGGCACGCAGACGTCGGACACGCTGGCGAGCGTGCGGCGCAGCGTCGAGGACATGGGCGCCATCATGCTCAACCACAAGACGCGTGGGACGTGGGGCGAATATCAGCTCGACGTACTGCTCGGGGACTATGCCGGGGCGAGTCGCGATGTCTATGAGACGCAGTATCACCTCGCCAACGGAACGATTGTCGACGCGGCACTTCACCTGCCGGGGACGGACTGCGTGCTGGCCATCGATTCGAAGTTCCCTCTCGAGAACTACGTGGCCATGCAGCAGCCGGGACTTGACGAGGCGGCGCGCAAGGCTGCCCACCAGCGCTTCGTGGCAGACGTCAAAGAGCGCATCCGCGAGGTGGCGGACAAGTACGTCAATGCCGAGACGGACGACCACGCGCTGATGTTCGTGCCGAGCGAGGCCGTGTTCGCGCAGATCTGCGCCGATGATGCCGATCTATTCGACGTAGCACTGCGCCGGCACGTGGCCATCGTATCCCCGACGACACTCATGGGCACGGTCACGACGATCGTCGCGCTGACGAATGACTTCAACCGCTCGCAGAACGTGCGCGAGGTCGTCGAGCTCATCGTGGGGCTCCAGGAGAACGCGCTACGCCTCGCCGAGCGCATGGAGGATGTCGAGCGTTCGTTCAACGCGCTCGATCGCAAGGTGCACGACGTCGGGGTTTCGGCTCGCAAGGTTGCCCGCGACATCGACCGCATCGGTAGCGGCTACCTCGATGACAACGTCGATGAGGAGATCGGCTAGGTTATATCTATAGTAATATATATAGATATAATCATACCTATCTCTTATAGGAGGTTTCCTATGGAGGCAATCTACTCGTCCACCGCGTTGCAGACCCAACAGAGAGAAATCAAGGACATCGCCCGCAAGCAGGTCGTTCACATCACTGAGAACGGGAACGGCGCCTTTGTTTTCTGCTCGGAAGAGCTGTTCCAACAGGCGATAGACGAGGCTCGAATACAGGCGGCTGAGGAGGCTCGCCTCTCGTCGATCATCGAACGTGGTGAGGCCGACTTTTCGGCCGGGCGCGTCTATGAGTCTTTGGATGCCGCCTTCGGGGAGATAGAGGGGCGCGTGGCTGTCCGTGGCTAGGCTCAGGTTTGCCGAATCGTTTGTGGAAGCTGTTGCCATGAATGTAGAGCCGGCGTCAAAGCGAGCTCAGATCCGGTCGAGCGTAGAACTCCTTGCCGCGTTTCCCGAGATGGGGTCACCTATCGTGACGTCGTCGATTGTGCGTCGCTATGGCCAGGGGGTTCGCAAGCTCGTGGCCTCGCCGTTTGTCGTTATCTATCGCTACGTCGAAGACCTCGATGAGGTGCGCGTCCTCGGTCTCGATCACCAGCGCACGATTTTGTAAAAGGACATTCTTTTGCGGTGAGATGCGGGATCCTCGCTTCACTATCGAAGCGAGGACCCCACGTTGGTTTGGTTGGCAAGTCAACGCCTACCTCGTGCGTTGGATCCCTATTCGGTGCTCTCTGCCTGCCCATCGGCGTGCCATCGGCGGACCCACCAGGCACCGGAGCGGTTCATCTCAGCCATGAAGTCCGAGGTGTGCTTGCGGTGGTAGAGTTTGCGGACGCGCTCGCCGGCCGGCGCCCCGGCCGCGATGGCATGCGGCGTGAACTTGGCGTCGAGCTCGGCGATGACGGCGTCGGACGTCTCGTTGTCGGGCAGCACGTAGCGATCCTGCATGACGAGGCTCGTCACGGGGTGCGGCGTCTGGGGGTAGGTGGGCACAGCAGTGCCCGTAGCCTCTCGACTCTCCCCTTCGGCGGGAACGTCGTCAACGGTGCACGAAACGGACTTCGCGCCGGCCTTGGCGAGGCGCTTGTGGCCGAACACGAGCAGTGACAGCGGCACGGTCGCCGGTGGCATGTCGAGTAGCTCGGCCACGCGCTCACCCTGCTCAATGACGTCGCCGATGTAGCAGCTGCCGATGCCGAGCGACTCCGCCGCAATGACGGCCGTCTGGGCGGCGCACATGGCGTCTTGGCAGCCGAGCATGAAGTCGCCCATGCCGGGTTGGCGATAGCCTGCGAACTCGGGGAACGATGCGAGCGACGGGTCGTCGTAGCAGCCGACGCGCTCGTAGAGGTCCTGCCACTTGCGCACGTCGCAGGCGAACAGCACCCACAGCGGCGCTTTGAGCATGAACGGCTGGTCGCCGCAGATGCGGCAGAGCTCGGCGCGCGTGTCCGGGTCGTCGATGACGATCATGGAGTAGAACATCATCGCTCCGGCAGAGGGTGCGCGGCTTGCGGCGTGGAGGATGGCCTGACGCTGCTCGTCGCTGACGGGCTCGTCAGTGAAGGCGCGCGTCGACGTGCGGCGCTCGATGGCTTCGAGCACGGGGTTCATGAGCGCGGGAACGGGCTCGTCAACTGTTTTGGCAGGGTAGCGCCCGGATGCGTCAGCAAGTGTCATGGGGACTCCTTGGGAAGGGGTGTCAGAACGCTGCCAAGTTTATACTGAACAAGAGAAGTCAAAAGGACGTGCCGTCGCGCGCAAGGCATGTCTGCACATCCGACCCCGCCACGAGGAGCCCAAGGAGGCCGCCGTCATGATCGACCGCTACACCCGTCCGGAGATGGGCCACATCTTCTCGCTTGAGAATAAGTATGCCGTGTGGCAGGAGATCGAGGTTCTGGCCTGCGAGGCCCAGGCCGAGCTTGGGAACATTGGTATCACGCGCGATGAGGCTGCGTGGATTCGTGACCATGCGAAGTTCGTCAAGGAAGAGGTCGACGAGATTGAGGCGACGACGAACCATGACGTCATTGCCTTCCTCACGAACATGGGCTCCTACATCGATGCCGAGGTGCCCGAAGGCCAGCCTAAGCCGAGCCGGTGGGTCCACTACGGCATGACGAGCTCCGACCTCGGCGACACGTCGCTGTGCTATCAACTCACACAGGCCTGCGACATCATCATCGAGGACGTGCGAAAGCTCGGCGAGATTTGCAAGCGTCGCGCCTTTGAGGAGAAGGACACGCTGTGCGCTGGCCGCACGCATGGTATCCACGCCGAGCCGATGACGTTTGGCATGAAGTTCGGCAGCTGGGCTTGGGAGCTGCGCCGCGATCTCGACCGCCTGCTTGACGCGCGCAAGAACGTTGCCGTTGGTGCCATCTCCGGTGCCGTGGGCTCCTATAGCTCCATCGATCCGTTCGTCGAGGAGTACGTCTGCAAGCACCTCGGCCTTGAGCACGACCCGCTGTCGACGCAGGTCATCTCCCGTGACCACCACGCCTACCTCGCCGGTGTCCTCGCCACGACGGCTGCCACGTGCGAGCGCATTGCCACGGAGGTGCGCAACCTGCAAAAGACGGATACGCTTGAGGCCGAAGAGCCGTTCAAGAAGGGCCAGAAGGGCAGCTCCGCCATGCCCCACAAGCGCAACCCCATCACGATGGAGAAGGTTTGCGGCCTGTCGCGCGTCGTGAAGGCCAACGCCCAGGTCGCCTTCGATAACGTGGCGCTGTGGCACGAGCGCGACATCTCGCACTCCAGCGCCGAGCGTGTTGCGCAGGCCGATAGCTTTATCGCGCTCGACCACATGTTCCAGTGCCTCATCCGCGTCATCGACGGCCTGCAGCTCTATCCGGCGCGCATGATGGCCAACCTCAACAAGACGCGCGGCCTCATCTTCTCGTCCAAGGTGCTGCTCGCCCTCGTCGACACGGGCATCACGCGTGAGGAGGCATACAAGATCGTGCAAGAGAACGCCATGGCGACGTGGCATGAGGTGCAGGACTGCGAGCCGGGCACGACGTTCCAGGAGAAGCTCGAGGCCGACCCCCGCTGCACGATCGCCAAGGAGAAGCTCGACGAGATCTTTGATCCGTGGGACTTCTTGACGCGCATCGACGTGCTGTTCAAGAGGCTTGAGGGGCTGACGTTCTAAGCGGCGTTCTGAGGTGCCGGCTTCCAAAGCGAGGCCGGCACCTTTGTATAGGGGAGCGTCTAGAGAAGCGCTCGGATAAGAATTAGAATGCGAGACTGTCGCGGCGGGGCTTCCCGACGCGTCCGAATGACTCGCGTCTCCGAAGGCTGGCCTTCTCTATGACTACCACGCTCATCTCGCTGCTCATTATCTCGATCGTCGCCCTTGCTGGCCCGCTGGTTGCCGGCCTCATCCCTGGGAAGCCTGTCCCAGAGGTTGTGTTCCTCATCATTCTCGGTGCCGTGCTCGGTCCAAACATGCTGGGCGTTTTGCAGATCACGGAAGGTGTTCGGACGGTTGGCCAGCTTGGTTCGGCCTTCCTATTCCTCATCGCAGGATACGAGGTCAACCAGAACGATCTGCTGGGAGGACTTGGAAAAACGGCGGCCATCGCGTGGGTTGGCTGCTTTGCATTGGGCTTTGTCCTCATTGCCCTGCTTGTCGAGGGGCAACCGACGAGCCTGCACGACCTTGCACTCACGATCGTGCTCACGACGACGGCATACGGCACGCTGGCGCCAATTCTGAGGGAGCGCAGCATCACGG
This sequence comes from Coriobacteriia bacterium, assembly GCA_018368455.1. Taxonomy (NCBI): domain Bacteria; kingdom Bacillati; phylum Actinomycetota; class Coriobacteriia; species Coriobacteriia bacterium. The sequence continues at coordinate 46,059 of JAGZEG010000010.1, read as the reverse complement.
GTACGCCGGTGGGACGTGCGATTGTCGCCCACGGTGTTGCCGGAGAGCTCTTCCCCATTCTCGCCATCGCCATTCTGCTCACGACGCGCGCTCGCTGGGAGTCTGCGCTCATCGTCGTCGCCTTCTTTGTTGTGGCTGTCTCGATGGCCGTCATCCCCGCACGGGCTCGGAATGTTGGTAGCCGTATGTACGGCGTTGTTGAGCGGGTTCGTGAGACGAATACGAACTCCCAGACGCTCGTGCGTGCCGTGCTCGTGCTGCTGTTCGCACTCGTTGTTTTCTCCGCCGTCTTCGGCCTTGATGTCGTGCTCGGCGCTTTTGCGGCTGGTGGGGCCCTGCGCTATATCATTCCCGACGGTAACGTTTTGCTCGAGCAGAAGATCCAGGCACTCGGCTTCGGGTTCCTCATCCCGGCCTTCTTCGTCGTGTCCGGCGCCGGTATCAATTTGCCGGCCGTCGTTGGTAACCCGGTCATTCTTCTGGGCAGCGTCGCCATCATCCTTGTAGTGCGCGGCCTTCCGGTGTTCCTCTCGACGTTTGTCAGCGCTGAGACCCGCGCGTTCACGATGATGCAGCGCGTCGAGGTCACGCTGTACTCAGCGATGGCACTGCCTCTTGTCGTCGCCGTGTGTGAAGTCGCCGTTGCCGGCGGTTTCATGACGGAGGAAACGTCGAGCGTTCTTGTCACTGCCGGCGCTGTTACCGTGCTCATCATTCCCGTGCTTGCTTCTCTGACGCGTCAGATCTCGGCGGCTCATCCCCTGTCCGAGCTCCACGATCTCCTGCTGTACCCCGCGCATAGGGAACAGATCCGATCTCTCTATCACGAGTCCCGTCTGAGCGCTCGCGAACGGTTGCGCTCCGTTGCCCGTGACGGCGAGTCCGATGAGATGGATCGCTTTGACGAGTCGGGACGCCTGCAGGGGGAGTTTGAGCTCCGACGTTCCGAACTGATCGAATCGCTGGTCCGGTCGAAGAAATAATGCGCCACGGATGTCTATCTGTATTTTGACTGTCCCCGCCTGCGATCCATAACTCCTGCATCAAGCGTGCATTGCTGCTGGATATCGTCATTGCAAACGGTGAGGTCCTCTGATAGGGCCCCGGCCGGTGGCATAGCACAGGCCTTTGGGCCGTCGCGAGGGGGACGCATGCGAATTGCTTCCGGGTGGGCATACGGGTGTGTCGGCGTGGCGCTGGGAGTCATGCTGACCGTCGGCGCGGCTGGTTGCGCCGCCTTCCCCGGAGCCACGTCTTCCGAGGCAACGGAAGGCTCGACGGAGGACATCGTGCGTCAGGCCGCCGACTCGGCGGGCATTTCACAAGAAGACGTTGCCATCGTCGTGGATGGTCGCGTCTTTACCCAGCAAGATGTCGATCGCTATGTCAAACAGTCTCGCGCCATACTCGGCTTCTCTGATGATGAGGCTTACTCCGACTATCTCGAGGGCGCGGGCATCAGCTCGTGGGATTTTCGCAAGCAGGTTATGCGAACGCTCATCCGCAATACTCTGATCAAAAGCGATGCCGATGAGCATGGCGTAACGGTGGATGACGCCACGGTGCAAGCGTATATCGGTCGTCTCGAGGAGCGCTACCCTTCACGTAGTGCCTGGCTGCAGGCCCTCTCAAACAGCGGGTATACCGAAGAGTCCTATACGACGACCGTGCGCCTCGACCTGTTGTCAAAAGCTCTCAAGGACGCTGTCATCACTGCCCCCGAGCTCACGGAGGAGCAGATTCAGCAGTATACCGTCATGGTGGCGCCAACGCTCGCGGGGCGCCGCTCGTCGCACATCTTGTTCTCAAACGACGATTTCGAGACAGCGGTCGATGTCTACCAGCGACTACTTGACGGTGCCGACTTTGCTGAAATGGCGCGCGAGTACTCCATCGACGGAACAGGTGCCAACGGCGGTGACGTGGGCTGGGACAGCGTTGGCAATTTTGTCTCTGATTATGAGAGTGCCCTCAGGAAGCTTGAGCCGGGAGAGATGTCTCCGGTCGTGAAGAGCCAGTTCGGCTATCACATCATCCTGTGCACGGAGAAGTACGAGCCTACATATCTTGATGACGGCACCATCGACTTGAGTTCCATTCCCGACGACCTCATGGACATCATCAAGGCTTCCATGTCCGAGAGCCTGGAAGACCAGATGTTTAACACCTATCTGTCGAACCTCGAGGCGACGGCGACGCTGGCGGCGTTCGACGAGAACGGTAACCAGGTGAGTCCTGATGAGCTCGGTCTCTCCACGGAAGAGATTCCGCTCAACGGAGACACAAGCTCCGACGAGGCCATCGATGACGTTATCGATCCCAATGTGGACAATGACGTCGACAGCGTCGTCTCCACGTCCAAGGGCGCCGTATCTCTTGCTGGCTAGCTACTTCGCGTCGTTATCTGGCCTGTTGACGTCCCCGTCGTGTCGCTGAAGACGGAAGCCTGGCTTGACGGCGGGCATCGCTCCCGTTTGCCCCGGTCGTTCGTCCTGGGTGGTCTCGTCTCGATGGGCGGCAAGGGGATTGTCCTTGCTGTGGCGGATGGTGTGCCATGCTTGCTTGAGGGGTCCGGCAACGCGTGGGGTCAGGTCGACGGGCGCCGTCGTTTGCAGGTTGAACTTCACTGAGGCGTAGCGTAATCCCACGGTGACGACGACGCAGGCAAAGGCTGCCAGCGCCTTCACGACATGCGCCTCGACGAGCCCCATATATACGGCCGAACCGGCGACGGCGGTGATGGCGTAGTAGTTGCTCCCCTTGAAGATGCCGGGCACCTCGCCCAGGCAGATGTCGCGCAGCATGCCGCCGCCCACCGCTGTGATCGTGCCCATGAGGACACAGGGGAGAAAGCCGTAGTCCAGGCGCAACGTTTTGTCCGCGCCCGCGTAGGCAAACAGCGCAACCGCAAGGATGTCGAAGAAGAAAACGAGTCCGTCGAGGCGCCGAAACGCTGATCGGAAGAAGAATACGATCAGGGCAACAACCGTGCTCGTGATCATCGTGCTTGGGCTGTCGAGCATGTAGATCTGGTCTGTTGGCAGCGCCATGTCGCGTAGCAGACCGCCGCCCAGACTCGTGACCATGGCGAGAACGATGACGCCGACGATGTCGAGCCGGCGATCGACAGCGACCATGGCGCCAGAGATGGCACCGGCGACGACGGCGGCGTATTCGAGGATCCAGGGCATGGCGGCGATGGAGACGTGCGGGTCGATCGTCGTGGTGACAGCATCGACGATGGCTTGGGGGAAGCCCGAGCCGCCGACATCGGATAGCAAGAAGAGGCCGAACGTTCCCATGGCGAGTCCTCCAAGTCCGACTCAGCGAATCCGTAGGGCTCCGCATTTCGGGCCCGATGTCGCACCTCAGTGATTGTATATGGCGAAACGTGGTGGATTGGACGAGGTATTGCGGATTTGGAAGAATCTCTGCTCTGTTGCCTTCGTCTTAGGTATAATACCTCTGCTATTTCGATTGGAGAGCTGTCCGAGTGGCCGAAGGAGCACGATTGGAAATCGTGTAGGCGGCAAAACCGTCTCTGGGGTTCAAATCCCCAGCTCTCCGCCAGAGAATTCCGGCAGCGCGCTCAGAGATGGGCGCGCTGCCTCACCCCACGGAGGGGTGGCAGAGTGGTTGAATGCGGCGGTCTCGAAAACCGTTTAGCCGGTACTCCCGGCTACGAGGGTTCGAATCCCTCCCCCTCCGCCAGTTTTACTTTCGAACCCGGCTAATTGGCCGGGTTTTTGTTAATGCGAGTCGATGGGATTCGAACCCGTGAGGGCGCGAGCGTTAAGCGAAGGGCGCAGTGTGCCGTTCGTAGCGAGCGGGCGAGAGAGCGAAGCGAACGAAGCAAGGTGCGGCTGCCGAAGGCAGGCGTGGAATCCCTCCCCCTCCGCCAGCTTTACTTTCAAACCCGGCATAACAGCCGGGTTTTTTGTTAATGCGACGCCAAGGGCCCGACATCCCAGTCGGACCCTTTTTCGTATATGGTATCTGCCATCGAATGCATCGTCGGAATGACAGGAGTACCCAATGGAACAGATCACGCTCGACATCAGCGACAACGTGCAGCGCGCCATGGACTACGCGTTTGACGAGGCCCAGCAATATCTCTCGTCTAACGGTGGCTTCCAGCCGTTTACGGTGACGGTCGTCGACGAGGGCCTTGAGGTTAACGCGCATGAGGGAGACAGCCCCGACGCCATTCGCGAGTCGGTGAAGGGCCTGCTCGCCACCGACATGCCCGAGGGCTATGCGCTTGCCTACGACGGCTACATCGACACGGACGACGGCACGCTTGACGCTATCATCGTTGAGGTCGCGGGCCGCGGCGCCGCCAAGGCTGACGCGCTGGCCATGATCTACACACGCGAGGCCGACGGTAGCTACACGTTTGACCCCACGTATGGCTACATCGGTTCGGAGGCCCAGCTCTATCCGGCTGGCACGAAGCCGATTGTCAGCGGCCTGGCGATGCTCAAGGACGAGGAGACCTCCGACGCTGAGGAGTTTGCTGACGACGAGCCCGTCGAGGCCGAGGAAGCTCCCCGTTCTGAAGAGGACGCCCCCCTCGCGTAGGCGGTATCCCCGCGCCCTCGAGCGCAGCATGTTCACAATCGGGGGCGCGGGGTAACGTCGCGGCCATCGCAACGTCAGGGCTTCGTAAGCCCACATCACCCCGGCGTAACGTTTACCTGAACGGCCTTTTATGAGCCGTTGTTCCTTCCTATGCTGCCCGCAAAGCCCGGAATGGGCTTTCCCCGTTGCCTGCGCTGCGGGGACGTTTGCGAGCGGGATGGGACCTATGACAGAGCACGATATGATCGACGGGGCTGCGGGCCGGGAAAGGCCGGCTCCGGTGGGAGGGCCTGCACCGAAGGCTGACTTCTCTACATCGTTCGGCGCCGGCTGCGACATCAAGTCCGTGATGCCCAAGAGGCGTGTAGAGACGTTGGGCAAGACCGTCTCCGGTATTTGCATCGCCGTGATGGTCATTCTCGTGCTGTCGCTCATCTTCATGGTTGCCCAGAAGGGCCTCGCCACGTTTCTGTCCGATGGCGTGTCTCCCCTGGCGTTTCTCACGGGCACGAGGTGGTCACCCAGCTCGGTTGACGAGACGACCGGCCTGCCTTATCTGGGCTCGCTGCCTATGATCGTCGGATCGTTCTCCGTGTCACTGCTTGCCGTTCTCATTGCCCTGCCTGTTTCCCTATGCTGCGCCATCTTCGTTTCCGAGATCGCGCCTGGCTTCGGGCGCAAGGTGTTCCAGCCGTTCATCGAGCTGCTCGTCGGTATCCCGTCTGTCGTTTACGGTCTCATCGGCTTGACGGTTATCGTTTCGTTTACCCGCAGCTTTGCTGGCGGCACGGGATACGGCATCTTCTCGGGCTCCATCGTGCTTGCCCTCATGATCATGCCGACGATCACCTCCCTTTCCATCGATGCTCTGGCCGCCGTTCCTCAGGACTATCGCGAGGGTGCCTACGGCCTGGGCTCCACACGCTGGCAGACGATTTATCGCGTCGTGTTGCGTAGCGCCCTGCCTGCTCTGGGAACGGCTGTCATCTTGGGCCTGACGCGCGCGTTTGGCGAGGCGCTTGCCGTGCAGATGGTCATCGGCAACGCGGCACTTATGCCGACGGGCCTGTTCACGCCTGCATCGACGCTTACGAGCGTGCTGACGATGGGCATGGGCAACACCGTGTCGGGCACCGTGCAGAATGACGCGCTGTGGACGCTGGCGATGCTGCTCATGATCATGTCGCTTGTGTTCATCGCGATCATCCATCTCATCGGCCACAAGAGCACCGTCAAGGCGTAAGGGGCGCACATACCAATGGCTACCTCAAATAACGGCACCCCCAAGGGAACTGCGAACCTCTCCCCTGCTGCGCGCCAGCTTGTTGAAGAGACGCGCTCGCAGATTCGTTCCGACAAGATTGCGACAGGCGTGTTCGCTGTCGTCGTGGGCCTTGTCTGCCTGCTCGTTGTCGTCCTTGTCGGTGGGATTCTCGTACAAGGTGTTCCGCATCTGAGCTGGAGCTTTCTAACGAGTGATCCCGAGCAGTTCAAGGAGGGCGGCGGCATCGGCCCCGAGTTGTTCAACTCGTTTTACCTGCTGGTGTTGACGCTGCTCGTCAGCGTGCCCATCTCTTTGGGCGCGGCAATCTATCTGTCGGAATACGCTCCCGACAACAGGCTTACGCACGTGCTCAAGACGCTCATCGAGGCTCTGTCGTCGCTGCCGTCCATTGTCGTGGGCCTCTTTGGCTTCCTGCTGTTCGTTATCTATTTCAAGTGGAACTTCTCCATCCTGTCGGGTGCTATCGCGTTGACGATGTTCAACCTGCCGATTCTCGTGCGCGTCATGCAGCAGTCGCTCGAGGCCGTGCCCGACGCCCAGCGCGAGGCGGGCCTGGCTCTGGGCCTGTCCCGCTGGGAGACTACGGTTCGCATTCTGCTGCCCGCTGCCCTTCCCGGCATTGTGACGGGCGTCATCCTGTCGGCTGGCCGCGTGTTCGGCGAGGCTGCGGCGCTCATCTATACGGCAGGCCAGTCCGCCCCGTCGCTTGACTTTGGCAACTTTGACCTGTCGAGTCCGGCCTGTCCGTGGAATCTCATGCGTCCGGCCGAGACGCTGGCTGTGCACATCTGGAAGATCAATAGCGAGGGCGTCGTGCCTGACCTCGATGCCGTGTCCAACGGCACTGCTGCCGTGCTGATGATCTGCATCCTGGCGTTCAATCTGGGAGCGCGTTTCATCGGGCGAGCGGCCAGCCGGAAGCTCACAGCTGCGGAGTAACTGAGGGGCGCTCGCTGCTGCGACGCCTCTCCGCCACGCAAGATCCCGGCCCCTCCCCGCGTGTTGAACGCGGGGAGGGGCCGGTTTTGTTTTGCAGCTTGTTGCGGCGATGAGATCTGACGCTAGGAGAAGCGTATGGGGTTGGTCAATTTCGTCGGTGCTGCAGCATTTTGCAAATCGAGGCGCTGAAAGTGGGCGCAAATCACGGCTGTGCGGTGTTTGCGGGATGCCCAAAGGATGGCGGAGGTATGCGGTGCAGCGTTTCCGCAGGTGACGCTCGGGACAAGCGGGAATGATGCGCAGACCAAGCTAAGCAAACCTTGCACAGACGCAAAACGCGCCCATTTTCAGACGCGCGGTTTGCAAAACCTTGCACAGGCGGCATTAGTGACCATCCCGGGCTGGTCCGAGCGCGAACGCCGGCCGGTGGAGGCTTGCTCGGACTGGATATGCCCTTCCTTTGCGGATATGTGGCGCAAATGCGCACGGCATGTAAAGGACGTGCGGGCCGCCATGTCTTTGCAACGCCATCGCCGCAGGTAAACAACGAAGGGACAGCGTATGCCGTAACGTCGGAGTTACCTAAAGTTCATCGGTATGTAAGGCCTCGTCAGCGCAGGGTAACGCTCCGTCGACGAGCATCTTCCGGCGAGCAGCACTCCCTATCCTAGGCAGCGAAAGGTCACAAGGGCTCCGCCGACCGGCGGGGCTCGGCACGGGTGGAACGCCTGCCCGCAACCCAGAGAAGAAGGGTTTCACGCATGACTGATTCGATGTCTCGCCGTTCGTTCCTCGGCATGGCCGCCGGCGTTGCTGCTGTTGCAGGCCTGGGTGTCATGAGCGCGAACGCCTTCGCCGCCGAGGCCGCCTCCTCCGCCAAGGACAAGGGTGCTTCCGCTGCTAAGGACGCCGCGAACGTCTGGAACAAGACCGAGGTTGCTGCCGGCAGCATCACCGCTGTGGGCTCCACGGCCCTGCAGCCCCTTGCCGAGGCCGCTGCCGAGCAGTACACGGCTGAGTACACGAACGTCCAGATCAGCGTTCAGGGTGGCGGTTCTGGTACGGGTCTTTCCCAGGTTTCCCAGGGCGCCGTTCAGATCGGCAACTCTGACCTGTTCGCCGAGGAGAAGGACATCGATCCGGCCAACCTCGTCGACAACAAGGTCTGCGTTGTGGGCATGGGCCCGATCGTCAACGCCGACTGCGGCGTGAGCGACGTGAAGATGGAGGATCTGAAGGCCATCTTCACGGGCAACATCACGAACTGGAAGGATCTCGGCGGCAACGACGAGGCTATCACCGTCATCAACCGTGCTGCGGGTTCGGGCACGCGCGCCACGTTCGAGGCCGCTGTTCTCGGTGGCGACGAGGCCATGACGGCCCAGGAGCAGGATTCCTCCGGCACGGTTGCCAAGATGGTTGCCGAGACGCCCGGTGCGATCAGCTACCTGGCCTTCTCCTACTTCGAGGGTGCCAAGTTCACCGCTCTCAAGGTCGATGGCGTCGAGCCTGCTGCGGCGAGCGTCGAGTCGGGCGAGTGGAAGATCTGGGCCTACGAGCACATGTACATCTCGAAGGATGCCGATCAGGCCACGAAGGACTTCATCGAGTACATGCTCTCCGACAAGGTCCAGGGCGAGCTTGTCGAGAAGATGGGCTACATCCCGATGACGGGCATGAAGGTCGAGAAGAACGCCAAGGGCGAGGTCACTGAGCTCTAAACAGCGCGCCAAAACAAAACGATGTACTCCCAGCCCCGATCGGCGATAGGCCGGTCGGGGTTTTGCGTGCCAGAAGGTTTTTTTTCTCGGGGTCAGTTGCGTGTCAGGGCGCCGTCAGATTGGCATGAGGCCCGTGTCAGACGTCGGGGTGTACGCTGATAGGGCGCGAACATATGGAAACGTCGTGGGAGAGACCGAATGACTTGCTCGGGAGAACGGGACAGAGTAGAGTAGATTGGTCATTCCCTGCCCCGGGCGTCTGCCTTCATGAGTCTCGGGGCCACTTTAGCCCAGAGGAGGTGACACCATGAAGGCTTATGAACTGCTGTTCTTTGTGAACCCGTCCATCACCGACGAGGCTCGCGCCGGCGTTATGAAGAAGATCGACATCGCCATTACGGAGAACGGTGGCGTTGTCGACGACGTCGACTCGTGGGGCAAGCGCAAGCTCGCGTTCCCCATCGACCACCTGACCGAGGGCGATTACACCCTGATCAACTTCCACGCTGATCCCACCAACATTGCCGAGCTGGACCGCATCCTGCGCATCTCCGACGACGTGATCCGTCACATGATCGTTCGTCGCGACGACAAGGACGTGGCGTAGGCACGCGCGCGTGAGCGCGCAGGTGGAATGTGAGGAGTTGTGGGCGTATGAGCAACATCAATCGCGTCATCATCAGCGGTCGTCTCACGCGTGACCCCGAGGTCCGCGCGACCGCCGGCGGCACCACGGTCATGGGCCTGGGCGTCGCCGTCAACGACCGACGCCGCAACCAGCAGACCGGCCAGTGGGAAGACTACACGAACTTCATCGACTGCACGATGTTCGGGAACAGGGCTGACTCCCTGGGCCGCATCCTCACCAAGGGGATGCTCGTGTGCATCGAGGGTCGACTGCGCTGGAGCAGCTGGGACGGCAAGGATGGCCAGAAGCGCAGCAAGATCGAAGTCATCGTCGACGAGATCGAGCTGCCGTCGCGCTCGCAGGGCGCAGGCCAGGGCGGCTATGCCGACCAGGGCGGCGCTCCCTCACAGGGCGGATATGCCCCGCAGGCCCCGGCGTACAGCGCCGCTCCCCTGCAGCAGCCGCCCATGGATACGACTTACGACGACGAGATTCCCTTCTAAGGGGCTTGTCGAAAACTCGCACCTGTTCGGCTGCTCGCATGAGAGATGGTCGACGGGTGCATAACCCCGCACACAGCGGAAGGAGGTATGCACATCATGGCTCAGCAAGATTTCGCTCGTCAGCCTCACAAGAAGGCCTGCCAGCTCTGCAAGGACCGCGTCGAGTTCATCGACTACAAGGACGTGCAGCTGCTGCGCAAGTACATGACTGACCGCGGCAAGATCAAGCCCCGTCGCGTGACGGGTGCTTGCCGCCAGCACCAGCACGAGATGGCCATGGCCATTAAGCGCGCCCGCGAGATGGCGCTCGTCCCCTACACGGTAGCCGTCGTCAGCGGCAACCGCGAGCGTCGAGGCTAACGAAGAATCATGGACGAGAGTCCCGCCGATACCGCGCTGGCTCGAAACGACGAACAGAAGGCTTCTTGGCCTGCACGTCCGTTGATTGAGATCGTCCTGTGTGTCGTCGGTTCTCTCCTCTCGACGTTCTTCGCGCCCCTTGGCGTTGGCCTCATGGTGGTGGGCGTCTATCTTCTTCGGAGACCTGAAGAGGGTAAGGCGCTGTGGGGGGTCGCGGCATGCCTCGTGCCGTGTGCGCTTCTCTGCCTGGCAGATTGGGTGAACCTCGGTTCACTCGCACTCCCCCAGGTTGTTGGTGCACTTGTCATGGGGCTTGTTCTCCCGGGACATATTGGCATCACTTCGGTGTGTGCCTGTATCCTCGGGTTGACGGCTCTCTCCCTGGGGACGGATGCGGCTTTGCTTGCATCGTTTGGATCGAGCCTTCCGTCTTACGTCAACGCGACGTTTGACGAGATGGCACAGATCACCCAGGACGCTGCCAGCAGCACGGGCGTGGGAATCACGGTTTCCGCGGCCATGCAGCAGAGTATTGACTACATGCGAAGCATCTGGCCTCTCATTTATGTGGGCCAAGCAGCAATGTCGGTACTCATGGGGCTTGTCGGGCTCGGAATCGCTCGGCGCACCTCCATGGCGCGGCTTTACGAGGCGTACGTACGCTTCGACGTGCCCCTGTGGGGTATGGTGCTCATTGCGGTGTGTGCGGTGTGCTGGGCGGTGTCACGTCTTGGCGTGACGGGTGCGGCGACGTTTGCGAGTGCTGCGCTCTGCTTGTTCATCTGCCTGCGGGTGCTGTACTTCCTGCAGGGCATGGCGGTTGCCATGAGCATAATGGACAAGCGGGGATACGGTTCGATCGCCAGGATCCTCGTGATCATGGCGCTTCTGCTTCTCGAGGGTTCGTTCTATGTCGTTTGCGTCGCTGGCGCAATCGATGCTTGGGCAAACTTCAGGAAGCTTCCTCGGCACGAGCGGGACGTCACGGCGCAGAGCGTCGAGCGATAGATAGAACCAACGGTGCGGCTGATCGTACCGGAGCTAGACAGACGTGTCGGCCGACACCTCGGCCATGGTTTCAAGTGAGGAGTTTCAATCATGAAGGTCATTCTCATGGGCGAGCTCAGGGGGAAGGGCGGCGAGGGCGACGTCATTGACGTTGCCGACGGTTTCGCCAATAACTGGCTCTTCCCTCAGAAGATCGCCATCCCGGCGACTGCGAGCAACCTCAAGCAGCTCGAGCAGCGCCGCAATAACATCCAGAAGCGTGAGGCCGCCCGCCTGACTGACGCCAGCGCTATCAAGGCTCAGCTCGACGGCAAGGCCGTGCGCATCGAGACGAAGGTCGGCGACGAGGGCCAGCTGTTCGGCTCCGTTACGGCCGCCCAGATCGCCGAGGCCGCCCAGAGCCAGCTCGGCGTCGAGGTCGATCGCAAGCGCATCGTGATCAACAAGCCGATCAAGGTTGCCGGTAGCCATCAGGTGCCCGTCGCCCTGTATCGCGACATCGTGGCCACCATCACGGTCGAGGTCAACGACGCCGACGGCTTTGCCGCTGCCGACGCCGAGCCCGAGGCCGAGGAGGCTGTCGAGGAGGTCACCGAGGAGACCGCTGAGGTCGCCGAGGAGGCTGTGGAGGCCTAGTCCTCCGCGCGTTGCTTGTCACGAGCGTCCCGAGGGGCCGCCACCATTGGCATTCGTGTCGAGGTGGCGGCCCTTTGCTGTTTTGTGGGCTACAATCGCCTTCCTGAGACGCGAGGGGGCGTCTGGCTCTACACGGAAGGAAGCGCTGAGCGATGGCCATGGACATAAACGAGCCTGACAGTCGCCTGACGGGCGGTAACGTGATGCCGCAGAACACGGACGCCGAGGCGGCCGTCCTCGCTGCCGCGGTGTTGTCGCCCGAGGTCGTGCCCGACATCGTCTCACTGCTCAAGGTCGAGGACTTCTACCGCCCGGCACACCGCGTCGTCTATGCAGCCATCACAGACTTGTTCCAGCGCGACATCCCCATTGACCAGCTCTCGCTCGCAGACTACCTCGAGGCGTCCAATCAGCTGCAGCTTGTCGGTGGCAAGACGTTCGTTATCGACCTTGCGAGTAACGGTGCCGTCGCACTCGTCAACTGGCGTCAGCACGCAGCCATCGTCAAGCGCTGCGCCGTGTTGCGCGCCATCATCGCAGCCTCGACGAGCATCACGGCCTTGGCGTTCGACGCGCCTGCCGACGACATCGAGTCCATCGTCGAGCAGTCCGAAGCCATGCTGCTCTCCGTCACGAACCGTGAGGTAGAGAGCGCCTCGCACCCGCTCGGCGACTTCGTGATGCAGGCCTACGACGAGATCGCCGCCATTGCCACGGGTAACGCGCACATCGCCGGCATCTCGACGGGCTTCACCGAGCTCGATAAGGTGCTGTTGGGTCTGCGACCGGGCACGATGCACATCATCGGCGCCCGCCCTGGCGTCGGAAAGACGGCTTTCGCCCTTTCGCTGGCGCTCAACGTGGCAAAAGCCGGCACGCCCGTCGTGTTCTTCTCGCTGGAGATGAGCGGCTCGGAAATCGCGACGCGTCTTCTGTGCAGCGAGGCGGGCATTTCGAGCGAGGCCGTGCGCCAGGGCAGCATCATGGACGACGAGTGGCAGCCGCTCGTCGAGGCCACAGAACGCCTGTCGAGTCTCGATTTCACCGTCGACGATACGGCTGGCACGAACGTCATCGAGATCCGCACGAAGGCACGCCGCCTGCTGCATGGCAAGGAAGGCGGTCTCATCATCGTGGACTACCTACAGCTCATCAACCCGGTGAACACGGGGCGCGAGAAGAACCGCACGAACGAGGTCGGCGAGATGTCCCGTGCGCTCAAAGTGCTCGCCAAGGATCTCGGTGTGCCGGTCATCGCCCTGTCGCAGCTCTCCCGAGAGGTGGACAAACGGCCCGACAAGCGCCCCGTCCTGGGCGACCTGCGCGAGTCGGGTTCCATCGAGCAGGACGCAGATACCGTTATGTTCATCGACCGCTCGCTGACGGAGGACGAGGCCAATGACGAGAAGCACGACCGCCCACCGCTGGGTACGGCCAACATCATCGTGGCTAAGAACCGTGCTGGCCGCTCTGGCGTCGACGTGCCGCTCGTGTTCCTCGCCGACAAGACGGCGTTCCGCAACATGTCCCGCTCCGAGGGCTAGGGCGCGGCTGACTCGCTGATTCTGTCGTGAGTGTCGGAAGCCCGGCGCGCTGTCGCATCAAAAACGCGCTCCGGGTATACTGCTGGAGTAACTGTCACCTGGGGCGATCGCTTGGCGTTCTCGCCTCACGCGAGAGAGAAGAGCATACATGCCCGCTACGATTCTTGTCGGCACCCAGTGGGGCGACGAAGGCAAGGGCAAGGTCACCGACCTCATCTCCGATAAGTACGACTACGTCGTGCGCTATCAGGGCGGCAACAACGCCGGCCACACGGTCATCACCCCCAAGTACAAGCTGGCGCTGCACCTCATCCCGTCGGGCGTCATGTACCCCACCATCACGCCGGTCATTGGCAACGGCTGCGTCATCGACCCCAAGGTGCTCATCGAGGAGATGAACATCCTGGAGGGCGAGGGCATCAGCTGCGAGCGCCTCAAGATCTCGGGCAACGCGCACATCATCATGCCGTATCACCGTGACCTCGACGGTGCGAGCGAGCGCCGTCTCGGCAACAACCTCATCGGCACGACGCGTCGCGGCATCGGCCCGGCCTACCAGGATAAGGCGAGCCGCATGGGCCTGCGCATGCAGGACATGCTCGACAAGGGCATCTTCCGCGAGAAGGTCGAGGCTGCGCTGCAGGAGAAGAACGACATCCTTTCCAAGGTGTACGGCCTGCCCACCTACACGGTCGACCAGATCTGCGATGAGTTCTTTGTCTACGCCGACAAGCTTGCTCCCTACATCACCGACACGGCTGCCCTGCTGCAGGGCGCCGTCGCCAACGACGAGAACATCCTGTTCGAGGGCGCCCAGGCCACGATGCTCGACATCGACTTTGGCACCTACCCGTTCGTGACGTCGTCGAGCTGCTCGGCCGGTGGCGCCATCATCGGCAGCGGTGTGGGCATGAAGAACATCGACCGCATCCTGGGCATCGCGAAGGCTTACATCACGCGCGTCGGCTCCGGCCCGTTCCCCACGGAGATTCCGGCTGATGAGCCGGCAGGCGAGCTCCTGTGCACCGTCGGCAGCGAGATTGGCGTGACGACGGGTCGCAAGCGTCGCTGTGGCTGGTTCGATGCCGTCGTGGCAAAGTACGCGGCCGCCGTCAACGGCCTGACCGACCTGGCCATCACGAAGCTCGACGTGCTGTCGTCGCTCGACAAGATCAAGGTCTGCACGGCTTACGAGTGCGACGGCCAGGTCTATCGCACCGTGCCGCAGAGCCAGACGTTGTTTCACCACGCCAAGCCGATCTACGAGGAGATGCCCGGCTGGAACGAGGACATCTCGATGTGCCGCAGCTTCTACGAGCTGCCACGCGCGGCCAAGGACTACATCGACTTCATCGAGGACCTCTCCGGCGTGAAGGTGTCCATCATCGCCGTGGGTCCGTCTCGCGAGCAGACGATCATGCGCCACTGGTAGGAGCGCTTGCCTGAGGGATCGCTTCGCGGCGACGCGGCCGGTACGGGTCCCTCTCACATCGTCGGAAATCATTCCGGCTCGGCGGCAGGCGCACAGGCCTTCGTCGGGCCGGATTTGTATGAAAGGGCAGGTCATGGATATCCTTTTGCTGGGCAGCGGCGGCCGCGAGCATGCGATAGCCGTGTCGCTCAAGAAGTCCTCCTCGTGCGGCACGCTCTACGTGGCCCCGGGCAACGGCGGCACGGCCTCCATCGCCAAGAACGTCTCGCTCGACATCAACGACGCGACGGCGGTCACGAAGTTTGCCCAGGAGCACAACATCGGGCTTGTCGTCATTGGCCCCGAGGCGCCGCTTGTGGCCGGCGTGGCCGACGCGGTGCGCGAGGAGGGCATCCCGTGCTTTGGCCCGGGTGCGCACGGCGCCCAGCTCGAGGGCTCCAAGCGCTTCTCCAAGGAGTTCATGGTGCGCCACGGCATCCCGACGGCGGACTACGAGGCGTTCACGGAGGCTGAGCCGGCGCGCGCGTATGTGAGCGAGCGCTTCGCGGCTGGTGTGGGCGTGCTTGTCGTTAAGGCCGACGGTTTGGCTGCGGGCAAGGGCGTCGTCGTCGCGAAGGACGAGCCGGAGGCGCTGGCCGCCGTTGACGCGTGCTTCGAGGGCCACTTCGGCGCCGCGGGTTCCACGGTCGTCATCGAGGAGGGCCTGACGGGCCCCGAGTGCTCCTACCTGGTGTTCACCGATGGCACGACCATGCGTCCCATGGCGACGGCCCAGGACCACAAGCGCGCCTACGACGGCGACCGCGGTCCGAACACGGGCGGCATGGGCTGCTACTCGCCGGTGCCCATCGTCACGGACGACGAGATGGCCCAAATGACGGCCATCATGGAGAAGGCCGTTGCAGGCATGGCGGCTGACGGCATCGACTATCGCGGCGTGCTGTACGGCGGCTTCATGCTGACGCCGCAGGGCCCGAAGGTGCTGGAGTTCAACGCGCGTTTCGGCGATCCCGAGACGCAAGTCATCCTGCCTCGCCTCAAGACTGACCTCGTCGACGTCATGATGGCGTGTGCCGAGTGCCGTCTGGCAGATGTCGAGCTGTCCTGGCGTCCCGAGTGGGCCGTCACGGTCGTGCTCGCTTCTAAGGGTTACCCGCTCAGCTATAAGAAGGGCTTTGCGATTACGGACATCGACAAGGCCAATGCGCTGCCGGGCGTCACGGTGTATCACGCGGGTACGGCGCTCGACGCCGAGGGCGTGCTGCGCACGGCCGGCGGGCGCGTGCTGGACGTTACGGCCATCGGCGAGACGTTCTCGGAGGCGCGCGACCGTGCCTACGAGGCGGCGGACGCCATCTCGTTTGACGGAAAGATGATGCGCCTTGACGTCGGCCTGCGTGCGTTGAGCGGCCGCGCTGCCTGGGAGGCGTAGTCGAGATGGGGGATGTTGAGGCTCAGGCTACTCAGGTGGGCGACGACGGCCTGTCCGAGGTTATCGAGAGCTCCGTCCAACAGTGGGCCGGCTCGTTTCTCGTTGCGGACGACGTGACGGTGCGCCTGCCTGATGGTCGCCTCGCCCATCGCGACGTGCTGCGCCACCCCGGCTCCGTTGGTGTCATTGCACTGACCGACGACAACAAGGTCGTGCTCGTGCATCAGTACCGCACGGCGCTCGAGCAGGTGACGCTGGAGATTCCCGCCGGCAAGCTTGACGGCGGCGAAGATCCGGAGAGCGCCATCCGCCGCGAGCTCAAGGAGGAGACGGGCTACGAGGCCGAGCGCGTGGCATTCCTCTGCCACATCGCGCTGGCGGCGGGCTACTCCGACGAGATCATGAGTCTCTACATGGCCATGGGCCTGCGCTTTACGGGTGCCGAGCCCGATGACGACGAGTTCATCCATGTTGACCTCGTCAATCTCGACGAGATGGTCGATCGCGTGCTTGACGGCAGGGTCATCGACTCGAAGACGATGATCGGCGTTCTGCTGTGCGATGCGATCGCGCGTCGTATGGGGCGAATCGAGCAGACCGCCTAAGCCGCGGTGCTGTGCCGTACACGGCTGTGGCGTATGGCCGCTCGGCGGCTCATCGAGCTTTCTGCAAGAAACGGCGTCGTCGGATGGGGCATGATGCATCCGACGGCGCCGAGTTGTTTTGGTAGGCGGATCGTGATTGATGAGGAGGCGCTCGTGGCTCAGGGCGGACAGGCAGGGGCACCGACGGCAGAGCCCCGCAAGAAGACGAGTGCGTTTGGGCGCTTCATCTCCTACTACGGGCCGCAGAAGCACCTTTTCTGGATAGACATGGCCTGCGCGCTCATCGTGGCCGCCATCGACCTGTCGTTCCCACAGATCTTGCGCACGCTGACGAACGGCCTGTTCGAGGGCCCGTCCGCCGAGATCTACTCTGCGCTGTTCCTGCTGCTCGTGGGCCTCGTCGTCATGTATGCCGTGCGCTACGGCTGTCGCTACTTCGTGGCAGCGTGGGGCCACATCATGGGCGCGCGCATGGAGAGCCGCATGCGCGCCGACTTGTTCGACCAGTACGAGCGGTTCTCGTTTTCGTGGTTTGATCGCGTGAAGACGGGCGACATGATGAGCCGCGTCGTCAGCGACCTGTTCGACATCTCCGAAGCCGCCCACCACGGCCCGGAGAACATCGTCATCAGCTCTATCGAGATCATTGGCATGCTCGTGATTATGGCGCTCATCAACTGGCAGCTCGCGCTGGCCTTGGCGCTGGTCACGACTGCCGTTGTTATCTACCTCATCCAGCGCAACAAGGCGCTGCAAGCGACGTTCCATGACAACCGCGTCAAGATCTCGGGCATCAACTCGCAGCTCGAGGATTCGCTGGCGGGCATTCGCGTCGTCAAGAGCTTTGCGGCTGAGGACTACGAGCGCGGCAAGTTCTACCGCTCCAATGACGCGTACCTTGCCTCGAAGGAGCGCACGTACCGGTGCATGGGGACGTTCAGCGCCGTGAGCTCCACGATGTCGGGCATGCTGTACACCGTCGTCATCGTGCTGGGCGGCTACCTCGTGGCGTCGGGACAGATGGTGGCATCTGACCTGGCCATTTTCGCACTGTACATCGGCATCCTGAACACGCCGATCGAGACGCTCGTCAACTTCACGGAGGTGTTCCAGAAGGCGTCGGCCGGCTTCAAGCGGTTCTGCGAGATTCTCGACACGAAGCCGGACATCGTCGACCGACCCGGTGCTCCCGACATCGCCGTGAGAGAGGGACGCATCGACTTCGACGACGTCTGCTTCTCCTATGACGGCGAGACCGATGTGCTCGACCATCTCGACCTGCACGTGGAGCCGGGGATGACCGTGGCGCTCGTCGGGCCCTCAGGTGGTGGCAAGACGACGACGTGCTCGCTCGTGCCGCGCTTCTACGACGTGCGCTCGGGTGCGGTGCACATCGACGGCGTTGACGTGCGCGACGTGACGCAGGACAGCTTGCGGCGCAGCATCGGTATCGTGCAGCAGGACGTGTACCTCTTCGACGGAACGATCGGTGAGAACATCGCCTACGGTCGTCCGGACGCGTCGCTTGAGGAAATCATCGACGCGGCGAAGAAGGCCAACATCCACGAGTTCGTGATGAGCCTGCCGGCGGGGTACGACACGATGGTGGGCGAGCGCGGGGCGAGGTTGTCCGGCGGCCAGAAGCAGCGCATCTCTATCGCGCGCGTGTTTCTGAAGAACCCGCCGATCATCATCCTCGACGAGGCGACGAGCGCTCTGGACAACGAGAGCGAGCGGGCCGTGCAAGCGTCGCTTGCGCACCTGTCGCGCGGGCGCACGACGCTTGTCATCGCGCATCGCCTCTCGACGATCCGCAGTGCCGACCGCATCGTTGCCATGCAGGACGGCCAGGTCGCTGAGAGCGGCACCCACGATGAGCTCGTGGCGGCCAACGGCATCTACGCGAAGTACTATCGGATGCAGTTCGAGGGGGTTGTTGACTAAAGAAGTGCCGGCCGGGGACCACGGCACTCCATCTGCTGCGTTGGACCGGGGCTTACGTAGCGTCTAGTACGCTACGCCCCGGTCCGCCTTGCATCTGGGGTACTGTGGCCCCGGCTAACGAAGTCGATTTGAAATTGCAAGCGGCGGTGCCCCGTCTTGTTTGCTACGTTCTTGGCGGCTCGCGTATTCCAATACGCATCGCCGCCGGGCGCCTTGCAGCTGGGGCGTCGTGACGCCTGCTAACGGGGTAGTTTTGTGCGGCACTCCACCATCTGCTGCGTTCCCCGGCGGCTCGCGTATGTCCAATACGCTTCACCGCCGGGTGCCTTGCATCTGGAACACTGTGGCCCCGGCTGATGTGGTTGCTTCAAAAATGATCAAATCCCTGTGGACGGCAGGAATTGGGCGACGGACGGATTTGCGGTGCGTAGAATCGCTGGCAGGGACGCCGTTTGCGGGGGTCAAGGTTGTTCAGACGCGGGTAACTGCGTATAGTTCAAGATCGTCGAAGTGTGCGCGGCTTGCGTGGCTGCGCACTTTCGTGCGTTGATGTCCGGCTTAGGAGAAGGCAGGCCCATGGAAACTGACAGCCATCGACCCGAGGAGGCGTCCCAGGAGGCGCATCCGCATGGGTATACGCTGGCCGATGCAGAGATGGAGCGCCTGCGTGCCAAGCGCGAGTCGGGCGACGTGCTCGACCCTCTCGCTCTGGACGATCCCAAGGGGGAATCTGTCGAGCGCGTTGTCATGCGCGTCGGCATCACCGTTGTTGTCATTCTCGTTGTTGGTATCCTGCTCGCTCAGGTTGCCTGCAAAAACATCCGCCTTTCCATGGTGCCCGACCTGTCGTCCGGTGTCACGCAGGAGCGCGTTGAGTCGGCACTGTCGAACGGCATCCTCTGGGGCAACGAAATCGTGACGTTCCCTGGAAACACGCAGGTTGATGCCGTTGATACGACGACGGGCACGCTCCGCGTCACCATGAGCGACGACACGGCTCGCTCTCTCGAGCAGATGGCCTCCTCGGCGCAGACGCGTGCCATGGCCTTGGCGATGAACGCGTTCGAGGATGCGGCCGTGCAGAACGTCGTCGTTGACGTGCAGGGGCACGTGTCTGCCGAAGACGGCAAGCTCAGCGGCAAGGCGAGCGACCCGATGCAGACCGTCCTGACGTTTACGTGGGCGCGAAACGCCGACGATCCGACCGGCTTCACGATGAGCCTGTCCGGCTACGACCTCTCTGCCACGACAGGCGCGACCGATCCTCTCGCGGAGTAGCGCCGCCGAACCTCATCCCCTACGCCCTAATACGGCGGCCGCCCCATCCTTCCGGGCGGCCGCCTTTTTCGTTGCTGGGGCCGTTCTCGCTGCCGAGACATCGCAGGCGCCGGATGCCGTGGGAACGTTGCGGGGCGCTGGAAGTGCCGGGTGCCGCTGGCATGCTGAGGGCCCCATCGCTGGCTTCGTGAGAGTGACTTTAGAATCTTGGGCAATTGGCAAATATTCTACAGTCTCATGTAGCTACGAGGCCTGGAGCCCATCTGACTCAGCCTAAGATAAGTTTATAATCAGTGGCAATTGGCAGAGATTCTAAAGTAAAGTGAGTAGTGCCATGAGAATTGACCGCGCTCTCTATCTCGGCAAGCTGATTGATCGCAAGCACAACGGACTCGTCAAGGTTGTGACGGGAATCCGCCGCTGCGGCAAGTCCTTCCTGCTGTTCGACCTCTTCAGGGAGCACCTTCTTGCCTCCGGGGTCCCGGCGGACCATATCATCGAAATCAAGCTTGATGACCGGGCAAATAAGGGGTTGCGTGACCCCGACGCCTGCTACGCCTACGTGAGGTCTCGTTTGGTTGACGGTGCCATGTACTACATCCTGCTCGACGAGGTACAGCTCATGGATGAGTTCGAGGACGTGCTCAACGGCTTTCTCCACTTCGAAAATGCCGACGTGTACGTGACCGGTAGCAATTCGAAGTTTCTCTCCTCGGACATCATCACGGAGTTCAGGGGACGTGGCGACGAGGTTCGCATCCATCCGCTGAGCTTTGCCGAGTTCTACTCCGCTCGAGGGGGCGAGTGGGATGAGGCATGGAACGAGTACTACACGTATGGGGGCATGCCGCGCGTTGTCGATATGGCGCGCGAAGAGGATAAGGTGACGTACCTCGACCGTCTTTTTTCGGAAACCTACCTGCGCGACATCATCGAGCGCAACGGCATCCAGCGACCGACTGAGTTGGGAGAACTTGTCGATTTCGTCGCGTCATCCATCGGGTCGCTGACCAATCCTGCCCGGCTTGCTGCTACGTTTAAGAGCGTGAAGCGTATCGACATTTCCGAGGTGACAGTCGCGCGTTACCTCGACTGCCTTGAGGATGCGTTCATGGTGAGCCATGCTGCTCGCTATGACGTGCGGGGCCGCCGGGCGATTGGCTCGCCATTTAAGTACTACTTCGAGGACGTGGGGCTGCGCAACGCCCGGCTCAAGTTTCGCCAGCAGGAACAGACGCACATCATGGAGAACGTCATCTACAACGAGCTCGTCATGCGGGGATTTGCCGTGGACGTCGGCGTCGTCGACATCCGAAAGATGAAGGACGGCGAGCGCAGGACGATTCGCACGGAGATTGACTTCGTGGCCAACCTGGGGAGCCGGCGCTATTACATCCAGTCCGCGCTTTCGCTGCCTACCGAGGAGAAGCGGGCCCAGGAGGTGCGTTCACTGAACGGGGCGGAGGATTCGTTCAAGAAAATTGTCGTCGTGCGCGACAACGTGATGCTGAGCCGCGACGAAAAGGGCATCGTGACGATGGGGCTCAAGCAGTTTCTGCTCGACCCGAACAGCCTTGATCTCTAGCAACTTCAGAATCACGGGCAATTGGCAGAGATTCTAAAGTCGTTTGGTGCGATGGGGATTTAGGTGCGATGGGGGTACCGGATGCTGCGGGGCGTTTGGAGCGCCGGGCGCCGCGGGCTCGTTGGGGGCGTGCTGCGGGCACCAGGACGCCTCGGACTGTTTGGGAATGCCGCGGGACACGCTACGCTTGCGGGCGCCGGGCTCCGCGGGCGTTAGGCGCTGACGGAGTAGGCTTCGGCGGGGTCGATGGCCTGCACGAGGGCGTCGAGCTCCTTGAACGAGTGGACGCCGACGGAGGCGTAGAGGTTGCGCACGTGCGTCCTCGTCGTGTTGACGCTCACCATCATCTCCTCGGCAATCTGACCGACGCGCCTGCCTTCGACGAGCAGCTGGGCAATCTCGCGCTCCTTGGGCGTCAGATGGTACCTTCGCGCCAGGTAGTTGCACTTCGCCTGCAGCTCGACCTTCTGGGGGTTGCGGGGACCCCTATCGAGCCGAAGGCCCCACACCTTGCGCGCCTGGTAGTCGTCGCCGACCCAGATGGTGCCGGCCATCAGCAGCAGGAATGCCGCGAGGGTTGACGTTGGCTCCTGCAGGATGTCGGATGACAGCAGGTTGATCTCGAGGTGGCACAGCACGGTGCCCAGTAGGAAGAACGCCATCTTGACGCCGATGGCGATGCGGGCGAGGCTCACGATGCCCAACGACGTCTCTCGGGCCACGTAGAGCAGGGCGAGCACGAGCGCCATGTCATAGAACAGGCTGGCTCCGTTAATCGAGGTCACGGGCAGGTAGGACTCGCTGCCACCGAGCAGGGGCAGCATCAGAAAGCTCGCGGTCGTGAGTGGGAAGACGACCGTGCGCATCCGTGGCCAGACAAACGAGCTGGCTGACGCGCGCATGAAGCAGCCGTAGAACAGGGCGACGGCCAGCAGCGCGCCCGCGGTGTAGGGCAGATTCCGGTCGAAGAACCCGACGATGAGGCTGCTCGCCTCGACGTGCATCATTCCGAACAGAAGGCTGTAGATGGCGAGGTGGAGCAGGGGCTGCCAGGGTAGGTGGACGGCGGCTTGTGCGCCCAGGCCCGCGGAATCGGCGGCGGCGCGGGCAGACGGGGAGCTCGCTACTCCTGACGTGGCATCGTCGTCTTTCGTCGGGCGGTCTGCGATAAGAGGCGAGGGGCCCTTGACGAGGGAACGATCCAGCCCGAGGACGTCATGGACGCGCCGTGCCAGGGGTCCCCACTGGGCCCTGCCGGCCGTGCGATGCAGGCAGAGGACGGAGAGTCCCAACATGGCGACGAGCACGGGCAGGACGGCGATGAGCGCCCCTCCCAGGTAGATGACGAGCGGGAGTGCCACATTGTTCACCAGCACGCTCGTGGCCAGGCAGGCGAACAGGATGAGCGTCGCGTTGCTGAGCGCGAGTTGGGACAGCATGGCGATGCCCAGGATGATGGGGACGATGGCCAGGGCGTTGATGAGCGTCTGGATGAGGGCGGCGGCGAGATAGGCGTCATATCCCAGGCACAGGAAGAACAGCAGGGTGAAGACGAGCAGGGCCGCGCCCGTCGCGTAGACGAGTCGCATGGTGCCGGCGCGCTCGCCGGCAAGACGTCTGGCGCCGTGCAGAATCGGCCGTGTGAGCGCGGCGCCCAGGATGCAGCCAATGGCGTGCGCGTAACAGCTCATGTACGTATAGGGAAGGGGCACCTCGAGGCGGATGGAGATGCCTCCGCACGCGATTTCGTGGAAGGCGGCCCACCAGCTGACGAACAGGCCGGACGTGAGGGCGAGGCCCATTACGAAGCCGTCGAATCGCGTCGCGTGTTCGGGCGTGCGCTCCGGCGTGCTCGCTTCGGCCTCATGCGTACCTTGCGATGAGGACATGCCCATCTCCCTCCGGTGTCGCCTGCGTGCTTTCGCGCCACGTGTCACGCGGTGGTGGCGGCCCGTTTGTCCCGCTTTTTCGCACCGTATCGTGCTCGCGCGTGAGGGCTTTATTGAAGCGCTGAGGTGCGGGGATGTCACTACCAAAAATTTGATGAGGCGCCCTGCGCGCAGATACCGAACTCCTGACGTGGCTTCGCGCGGCCTCGCGGGCGACGATGGGGCCACGTTGGTTAGGTCCCGAGGAGAGAGGAAGCGCGATGATACGAACGACGGGGGAGGGCGGGACGAGGTTGCTCCGCCTTGGCCTGAGGGGGTTGGCCTGCCTGGCGGCGGGCGGCCTCGCTCTGATGCTGGCGCTGGCCAGTCCCGGACATGCCTGGGCGGACGAGGCGACGACGGATGGCGATGCTCCCGTCGTGGGATTTGCGGCGCGCGATGCCGGTCTTCTGCCCGACAACGAGTGGAACACGACGTATGTGAACGCCGGTAACCGCGGATGCAACTCGTGCCACACCGACCTGAGCGACGTGATGGAGTCCGCGCACTCCAGCCTTCCGTTCGACCACCCGATCACGCGCAACGGCTTTTCGGACACGCACAACGCGACGCTGCTTGACGGGTGCCTCTCGTGCCACGACGTGCACAGCGCCGACTACGGCAACTACTTCGCCGACGCCATCCACACGCGCCACTTTAGCAGCACCCAGTTCACCGACACGTTCGGCGGCAACTGCTGGAGTTGCCACGTCGTCACGGACAGCGCCTCGCTGACCGAGCTGGGCACGTGGGACATGAAGCTCTGGGAGGAGGTCATGTACGACGGCGGGCTCGGCGGCTACCCGGACGCCTCGACGAACCCCCTCACACGCGAGTTCCTGCGCCTGCGCGGCCATGAGTCCGGCTACGTCACCGACGTGAGCGCTCCCGAGACGCCGGCCGTCAACGGCGAGATCAGCGTCGAGATGAACCAGGACGTCATCGACGATTTGGGAGACACGTTCACGGCCCTCAACCACAGCGGCGTCTACAACGAGGACAATCTGTACGACAAGAGCCATGACGTGACGCTGACGGGCGTGAAGAACCCGCGCTCGTTCACGTACGACGAGCTGGCGGCCATGCCCCAGACGGAGGTCACGGCGACGAACCAGTGCGTCGTCGCGGGTAGCGCCGGCCACAACATCTATAACGCCACGTACACGGGCGTGAGCCTGAAGTACCTGGTCGAGCAGTGCGGCGGCCTGGCCGATGGCGTGAACCAGGTGTACCTGACGGCCTGGGACGAGTGGGAGAACTGCGCCCTGCAGCAGCCGCTGGCCAACTATTACGACTACGGCATGATCGCACTCAAGATCAACGGCGAGGATCTGCCCTACGACCTGGGCGGCCCGATGGCGCTCGTGTCCCCGGGCGTCGGCGGCGCCTTCTGGACGAAGTGGGTCAAGACGATCGACTTCAACGTCGGCGAGAACCCCGTGGACTTCGTGGCGGCAAACGCCGACGCCATCCCTGGTGACGAGCTCAACTACGTCTCGGCGGCATGGTTCGAGAACGACGGGCTCAACTTCGATCTGGGCCAGCCCATCGAACTGACGGGCTACGCATACGCCTACGCGGTGTCGGTCGCGCCTCTTGAGGCCATCGAGTTCTCGACCGACTTGGGCGCCACATGGCAGCGCGTTGACGTGCCCGAGGATTTTGACCCGCTGCAGTGGGTGCTCTTCGATTTCAGCTGGACGCCTCAGGAGGCCGGCACGTACGTCCTCAAGGTACGCGGCGTCAATGCCAACGGTGCGACGAACGAGGTCGAGGGTGGCATCATCGTGACGGTGAGCGATTCGGACGAGGACGGTGCTGCTGAGGCTGCGGCTCCCGAGGAGGGTTCTGATGAGTAAGACGAAGCGGATTACTGCGGGCGCCGTGGCGGGTGCAGTTAGCATGTCGGCTCTGGCGATTGGTGCCGTGGGCGCGGGAGTGGGCCTGACGGCGGTGTTCGGCGCGGATGGCCTTGGCATGGGGTCTGGTGGCATCGCTCTGGCCCAGGATGCGAATGCCACCGCGCAGTCTGTGGCGATGAGCCAGGGGGCCGAGGCTGCGCAGGTGCGGGTCGCGAGCCACGTCCAGCCTGACGAGGTGCAGGGCACGTTCTCGTTCACGCAGAATGCGCTCAGCACCAACGAGGAGATTGCGGGCACGTTCCGCAAGACGACGGCCGTGCTGTGCAGCTCGCCGTACTACGAGGTGAGCGACCTGTCGTCGTGGGACATCGAGGTGTCTGGCGACGTGGCGACGCCCTACGCGGTCTCGCTGGCGGACCTGGCCCAGGAGAGCGGCCAGACGAGCGTCATGACGTGCGCCTGCTCGAACAACGGGGCCGGCGGGGCAGCCATCATCAACGCGCAGGTGAGCGGCGTGAAGGTGACCGAGCTGGCGGCGCGCGCCGGCATCGACCCTGCGGTGAACGCCGTGCGCTTCACGGCCGCTGATGGCATGCAGAACACGCTGCCGCTCACGTACCTCATGGCGCATGGGGCCACGATCGCCTACGCGGTGAACGGCGAGGGGCTCGATCAGAGCGTAGGCGGCACGAACCAGCTGTGGATCGAGTCGTCCGCGGGGCGCTACTTTACGCGCGACATCGTGAGCGTCGAGTTCCTGGCGCTTGACGAGGCGCCTGCGGAGCCCTCGCTTGACCCAACCGAGTACGAGTACGTGAACCGCCCGAACGTGAGCGCGGAGCTGGGCGCGTCGCCGATCACCGACGAGCTCACCGCGGCGACGGCTGCATAAGGGGGCAGGGACGTGGGAGAACGAACGCAGACGCACCGCGTCGGGCAGCCCGTCGAGCTTTCGGGCTATGCGAGCGACTATGACCGCGCCATCGTGGCCATGCAGTTTAGCCTCAACGGGTGGCGCTCGTGGACGACGTATCCGGTTGAGGGCGCCGACAGCCGGCGATGGGTGCGCTGGTCGTTCTCCTACGTGCCCGAGCAGGCGGGGACGTATCTGTTTGAGGCGCGCAGCGTCAACGAGCTCGGGCAGGTGAGCCCGACGCCCGCCCGCGTCCAGTTTGACGTGGCGTGACGCCGGGCTTCGCGGGCTCTAGGGCCCGACGTCGAGGGTGAAGAGCAGGGCCTGGTGGTCGGAGCCGGCGACGGTGATGGTCTGCATGTCGGCGGCGCGCACGCCCTGGTCGAGGACCATGTGGTCGATGGTGATGAGCTGCGGGATGCCGACGCGGTTCGACGGCCACGTGAAGTCGACGCCTGAGCCCGACGCCTGGGCCGCGTCGACGAAGCGCTCCCCGAGCATCTCGCGGAAGACGCGGTGGTCCATCGTGGCATTGAAGTCGCCCATGAGGACGTAGCGCGCATCCCCCTGTTGGTAAGGCTGTCGGCCAAGCTGCCCCACGAGCTCAATGCTCGACGCCCACTGCGCGCCCCAACGTCCAGTGGGCGCCGTCGTGTGGATAGCGACGAAGCGCAGCCGCTCCCCGCCTGCGAGCCGGACGCTGGCGGCGCAGGCCGGCGAGACCTCGAAGCCCGTCTCGTTGGCGGCTTTGTCTTCGAGTGGCAGGCTCGACCAGATCTGCTGGCCGCGCTCTTCGCCGATGCGGTAGGGGAGTAGGCCAGGAAGCTCGCTTGCCTGCAGGCGGGCGGCGAGCTCGGGCGTGACCTCCTCCAGGGCGAGCACGTCGACGCCCTGCTCGGCGACGATGGCGCAGATTTGGTCGACGTCGGCCTGACCGAAGTACGTGTTGAGCGTCATGGCACGGATGGTGGATGGGGGCGTGGCGGCTGGGGCGTCGGCGGTTCCGGGCTCGCCTGCTGCGGAGGTCCCGCCTTCTGTGGCTTTCGGCTTGTCCGTCCGGCTCGCCGCAAGCGTCTCGTCGGAGAGGTGGCGGCTCGTGTCCAGGTAGAACGGCAGCTGCCAGCAGGCCTGGAGCACGAGGCATGCCGCCGTGAGGGCCGCGACGACGCGGGCGCGCCCCGCCACGGCGAGCACGAGGGCCAGCGCCAGCGGGATGGCGAGCCACGGCGTTGCCGACACGAGCGCCGGGATCGGCCCCACGTGGTCGAGCGGGGCTGGCACGAACCGCAGCGCCACCCATGCCGCCGCCCCGATGCCGATGACCCGTGCCGCCCAGCGAAGCGCCGGCCGGGCCTGACGCGGGCGGAAGAGGGTCGCCTCGCTCGATCTGTTCGCTGCTGTGCCCATCGGCATCCTCGTCTCGCGTTACTGCGCTTCGATTCGCGTACTGTGCCTACGCACTGTGCCCGTCCTGGCTCATGTGCCTTTGCGCGCCGCTTTTCGTGCTCAACTTTATATGAAAAAGCCCGCCTCGCGCGATGGGTGCGAGGCGGGCTTGCGTGCTCGTGGGGTATGCTCGCTTACTTCAGCAGCGCCGCGACCTCGCCGAGGACGGGCTCGAACGAGACGCCGCGCATCTCGTAGTTGGGCTGGTAGCGCGTGATCTCCATGGCGTCGCGCACGAACTCGCCGGCGAAACGCGCTGCCTCGACGAGACCGCGTCCGGCCATGACAGCCGCCGTGAGCCCCGAGGCATACAGGTCGCCCGTGCCGTGCAGCATGTACGGCAGCTTCTCGTGGGCAACCTCGGTCATCGGCAGCCCCTCGCCGGCCACGAAGTTGCGCAGCTTGCCGTCGCCGCGGTCGATGCCCTTGAGCACGACGTTCTTGGCGCCCATGCCCAGAAGCTTCTCGACGATGTCACGCACCTGCTCGTCAGTGAGGTCCTGGCCCGGGTAGTCGCATCCGATGAGGATGGACGCCTCCGTGAGGTTGGGCGTCAGGATATCGGCCCCGTTGGCCAGTGCGCCCATGGCAGCGCACAGCTCGGGCGTGTACGTGGGGTACATCTGACCGCCGTCGCCCATGACGGGATCGACGACGCGCAGAGCCTTGGGATACTCGCGATAGAGGCGCTGGATGACCTCGACCTGCTCGGGTGCGCCGAGGAAGCCGGAGTACACGGCGTCGAGGTCAACGTCCTCCTTCTGCCAGGCGTCGAGGTAACCGGGCAGGATGTCCGTCGTGTCGTGCATCGTGAAGACGGGGTACTTCGTGTGGGCCGAGAACAGCGCCGTCGGCACGGGGCACACGTCGCAGCCACCGGCGGACAGCACGGGGATGGCAACCGTCAGCGAGCACTTGCCGTAGCCACACATGTCATGCACGGCGGCGATGCGGGGAATGTAGTGCTCGGGGCGCTGGTAGAGCGTGGTATCGTTGGGCATGTACAGGCCTCCCAGGGTGTTGGATTCGTGTGCGCATCAGCTTAGTCATTCTCTTGGGTGCACACAATCTATCATCGAAAGAAGACCTAAGAACTTAACAGACCGCATTCGGAGGTTTTCCCGATGCTCTCAGAGAAGCTGCTTTCCAAAACGGTCGAGATCCTGGGCAACAAGTACTTCCATCTGCGCCCCGAGGAAGGTCTCACTGAGTTGCCCGGCCCTGAGCCCGGCCGCAAGTACATGCTCTACATGCATGTTCCGTTCTGCGAGGTGCTCTGCCCCTACTGCAGCTTCAACCGCTTCCCGTTCTCCAGTGAGCGCGCGTTGCCGTACTTCGAGGCCATGCGCGAGGAGATGCGGATGCTCGCGGACAAGGGCTATACCTTCCACGAGGTGTACGTCGGCGGCGGTACCCCGACCGTACTCATGGACGAGCTCGCCAAGACGATCGGCCTGGCGCGCGATCTTTTCCCTACGATCAAGGACGTCTCGAGCGAGACGAACCCCAACCACCTCGTGCCCGGCTACCTCGAGCAGCTCAGCAGCCTCGTGCAGCGCCTGTCTGTCGGCGTGCAGAGCTTCGACAACGGCCTGCTCAAGCGCATGGTGCGCTACGACAAGTACGGCAGCGCCGAGGAGATTCTCGAGCGCATCCAGGCCGTGGCCGAGGCCAAGCTGTTCAAGTCGCTCAACGTGGACATGATCTTCAACTTCCCTGGCCAGACGCCTGAGATGATCGAGCACGACATCGCGTGCGTGAAGAAGTCGGGCGCTAACCAGACGACGTTCTACCCGCTCATGGTGTCGCCGGCCAGCCGCGCTTCCATCGAGAAGACGGTGGGACACGTCGACTACAAGCACGAGGCCGAGTTCTACCACCAGATTTACGACGGCTTCTGCGGCGGCAAGAACCCCGAGTTCCGTCCGAGCAGCTGCTACACCTTCTCGCGCGAGGAGGGGCAGATGATCGACGAGTACGTCGTGAACTACGAGCAGTACCCGGCTGTCGGATCCGGCGGCATCTCGTACCTCAACGGCACGCTCTACATCAACACGTTCAGCCTGCGCGACTACTCCAAGCGCATCTCTGAGGGCCACATGAGCGTCATGGCGCGCACGGTATTCCCCAAGCGCGACGAGATGCGCTACCGGTTCATGATGGACCTGTTCGGTCTGTCTATCGACAAGAAGGCCTGGAAGGAGCGCTTTGGCTGCTCCGTTGCCGCGGGCCTACCGGTCGAGTACATGTTCATGAAGCTGAACGACGCATTCGACCGCGATGACGACGAGATGCTGACGCTGTCTCCCAAGGGCCGCTACCTCATGGTCGTCATGATGCGTCAGTTCTTCATCGGCGTGAACTCTCTGCGCGATCAGGCCCGCGCGGCTCTTCCTGGCGATGAGCACGCGCTCGTGTTCGATGCCTGCGAGGCCGGCAAGAAGGCGAGCGCCGACGCAGTGAACGGTGCGCCGACGGGCATGCCGCCCGTACACTAGGCAAAAAACGCTCGGCTGCGGGGAAGCCACATGCTTTCTTTGCAGCCGAGCCCCGCTAGCACGATCTGTCATCCCACTCACCCTGGCGATGCCCTCTACCTGCGTATATGCGAAGGTACCTTAGGGTCGCGCAAACAGGCGCCACGATGTATGCTTGCACGCATTCGAACGTCGAGGGCGTTTGCGAGGGGGAGCCATGTTCGTGCAGTGCAGCTCGGGTGCGCAAGGTAATGCGTCAGACTTCAGGGCGACGGTGCCGGGTGGGCCGGCTCGCGTGAAGGTGCACAACGTTCAGGGTTCCTTCTCGTTTTCTGCGGCAGGCGGTTCCTCAAAGTCAGAGGTTGCGTGTGTCTCTGCCACCCAGGACGGCGATCTTGCGATAAGCGGCGCCGTCTCTCGCGCGTTTACCGTTCGCTTGGGGGATCCCTGCTGCTCTGCCGTCGGGCCTGTCATAGCGCGTGCTGGCGTCGAAGGGGCCTCCGTCGCCGACCTGCTCAAGCGTGCCGAGGTGTGGGAGGGCGCCAACGTCGTCTCGTTCACGTCGGCCGACGGCTTTGTTGTGCGTCTTCCCCTCGAATACGTGCTCGGCCGTGCGAGTGTCGTGGCCTCGCGCATCGGTGGCGTGCCTGTCAAGGAGAGCGAGGGCTGCGCCAACCAGCTGTGGATCGAGGGCGCTCCGTCCCACTATGCCGTGCGCGATGTCGTTCGCATCGGCGTCGAGCGCGTGCCCGCCGCCAAGGTGCCTGGTTCACCCGCTGTCCCGCTTGCCGGCGGGGCATTCGCAATCAATCCCAACATCGGCGTGCTCAACGGCATTCTCAAGGGGGCGCAGCAGGGCGCGATCGCGTAGAGCGCATCCGTATTTCGAACATCCTCACATGCCCGAATCCCCTCTGTCACGTGTTCTGCAGGGGTAAGTTTTCTATGCGTCAGTTATCTGCGCCGTTGGTATGAACTGGTATCCGTTGTTCTTCTTTGCGCCGTCTTATCATCAGTCTATAATTACCTCAGAGCGCTTTCTCACTACCTGTTCCACACATGGTTGTTGGCGGGTATGATGGCTCAAAGGGATGAAGCGCGCTGCGCGGTAGGTCGGTTTTCCGCAGAGGCGCAATGATGAGGAGCGAGTGAGCGAACGGGGGCGGATTATCTCCCATGGTAGGTGGCGTGCATGGCGAGGTTGGTCGCCCCCTGGTGTTCGAAGGGTATGCCAACGACTATGACCGACGCGTCCGAGCGGTGCAGTTTTCGCTCGACGACGGCGAGACGTGGACGACGTACGAGACGCCCGGCACCGTAGCCGACGCCAACCTCTACTGGCGCTTCGAGTACACACCCGAGCTTCCCGGCGCATACCAGCTGCTCATCCGCTCCGTCAACGAAGACGGCGTCGAGAGCCCCATTCCGGCGTATATCGATTTCTGGGTGGAGTGAGTCGCGGTGAAGGACGTTTATCTGGTGAGTATGGTTCGCGTGACCGTTCCCGAGAACGCCTCAGAGCGACTCGAGCAGGTTCTCGCGTTCATGTCCCAGCACTGCTCTGACGCGACGCTGGCAAGCGTGGCCGCTCACTTCAACTTCCACCCCAACACGGTGTCCGGCCTCATCAAGCGCGAGACGGGCAAGTCGTTTGGCGAGACGTTGCGAGAGATTCGCATGGAGCGAGCTCTGACACTGCTCGACGCGCGAGAGATCCCGGTGGCCCAGGTGGCACGTCTGTGTGGGTACGAGAATCCCAGCAACTTCTACCGCGTGTTCAAAGAGACGTTCGGCATGACGCCGCGCGTCTACATGGCGCAGCGCGACAAGGAGCTCGCGGCTGCAGACAAGCAGGGCACGGCCGAGGCCAGCCTTGTCGAGGACGCTTTTGAGCAGGAGCCTTCTTCCCGTGGGCAGGAGTCTGACGACGCTGATCTCAATGTGCGCTCCGTCCCCGTTGCCCTCTCGACGCCAGTCATCACGGGTATCGATGGCACGCCCCTTCCCAGGGTCCGCGTGAGCGCGCGCGACGGCCAGGGCCGAATTCGCGGCGGGGTGGCGTTGGCGTCTGCCGTGGCCACGCGACAGGGTAGCGCGACGCTGGGCGCGCGCGATGCCGATGCGCCTCGTGTGGGCGATCTTCCCGAGGGCGTGGATCTCGATGTTCTGGGTAACGAGCTGGAACGCTAAGCCTCTCTCGCAGCCTGATCTTGGCATGTGACGCGACCGGGCGTGCCTGATAAGATGGCAGGCCGGGAATGGCGCGATGCCGAGGAATCGGGGCGCTCGCAGCGAGCGCGGAGGGACGTCAGCATGGACAACCTGAGCAGGGGAATCAGCGTCGGCGTCGGCGGCGTTGACTGGGAAGCAGCCTGGCATGCTTACCAGGACGCTCGCACGAAGCCCGGCAACGTCGAGCACTGGGACAAGCGAGCCGCCAGCTACGGTAGCCACAGCAGCAGCGGCGAGTATGAGCGCACGTTTATCGAGCGCTCGGGCATCCAGCCGGGGGAGACCGTGCTCGACATGGGGTGCGGCGTGGGCCTGCTCGCAGTACCGCTTGCACAGATGGGTTGCCGCGTCGTGTGCGCCGACTTCTCCACGAAGATGCTCGAAGCGCTCGAC
Source organism: Coriobacteriia bacterium (assembly GCA_018368455.1). Taxonomy (NCBI): domain Bacteria; kingdom Bacillati; phylum Actinomycetota; class Coriobacteriia; species Coriobacteriia bacterium. Next base: position 13,327 of record JAGZEG010000010.1, on the reverse strand, counting down.
TGCCGTGCGCGTGAGGCCGGAGTGGCCGACCGCATCGAGGCGCACCACCTGGCCTGGGATGATGACTGGCGCGCCGCGGGGATCTTGCCCGAGTCCGTCGACGTGGCCATCAGCTCCCGCTCCATGGCGACATACCATCTCACGTCCGCGATGACGAAGCTCGACGAGACGGCCCGGCGCCGCGTGTGTGCCACGGTGGCGTCAGGGCGCTCCCCGATGAAGGACGAGCGCGCCTATGAAGCCGTGGGCCGCGCTCGCAACGTCGTGAGCGACCACGTGTTTGTCATCAACGTCCTGCTCGCGCACGGCGTATATCCCGAGGTCTCCTACGTCATCACGCACAGCCTGCCCGGCTTTGCCAGCCATGACGAGGCGTTCGAGAAGCTCTCCGCCATGCTGGGTGACGACCTCAACCCTACGGAGCAGGGGCTGCTGCACCGGTTCCTCGACGAGCACTATCGCGACAACCCGGCGGCTTCCGACTACCGTACGTTCGAGGCCGATGCCGAGCGCGAGGTGCGCTGGGCGTTCATCTCCTGGGGGAAGTAAGGCGCATCCTGCGGTCCTGCGAGTGTGATCGTTGCGCTGAATCGCTGGGCTCGGCGAGGGGCGCTCGAGCGGGCCAGACGGCGCGATACCATGGTGGGAGTTGCCAGAAAGCACGGGTGTCGCGCTGGTCGGATGGCTGCGCGGCCTGTCAGAGAGGTGTCCCAGCATGGCTGAAAACACGCCGGTCGTCGGCATCATCATGGGCTCGAAGAGCGACCTCCCTACGATGGAAGGCTGCACGAAGGAGCTCGAGGAGCTCGGTGTTCCCTATGAGCTCGTCATCGCCAGCGCTCACCGCAAGCCTGCCGTCGTGCACGAGTGGGCCGAGTCGGCGGCGGATCGCGGGATAAAGGTCATCATCGCGGCGGCTGGCAAGGCGGCACACCTTGGTGGCGTCGTCGCGGCGTTCACCCCGCTGCCCGTCATCGCTGTGCCGATGAAGACGAGCGACCTGGGTGGTCTGGACTCGCTGCTCTCGATGGTGCAGATGCCCAGCGGCGTGCCCGTGGCGACCGTCGCCATCAACGGCGCCAAGAACGCCGCCATCCTCGCGTGCCAGATCCTGGGCACGAGCCTGCCCGAGTACCGCGAGAAGATCGTTGCCCTCAAGCGGCAGATGGCCGAGGCGGAATAGGCTAATCGCGCGCTGAAGACGCCACGATACGAGCAAAACCTTGCCCCTGGGGATGTCTGCGAACCCCCAGGGGCTTGTTTGTTTCGGGATTGTGGGTAGCTCCCGACCCTCTGAAAATGAAATGCGTACAGATTGCCCCGTCCGCGCTTGGGCGCGCAGGGGATTACGCATGGGAAGGGGAGGGGATTGGCTATGGAGCATGCGCGGCGCCTTCACGTCATCTCTGCAGCGTGTGCGGGGTGCTTCCTGATAGGGGCCCTCGCGTTTGCCGGTTCGGGCATCGCTGAGGAGGCCACGGCATCCAACCAAACGGACACGACCGCATCGACCGCTCAGGAGACGTGGACTTCCGACGACGGAACGACGTACACCTATCTGAACAACCCGACGGCTGCCTCGGGCATCGCCCTCAAGAACAAGGCCTACAGTCCGGACGGCCCCATCGTGACCGAGCTTGCCGACGGGCGGTTCGTGCAGCGCACGCCAAGCGAGGATATCTCGGCTAACTACTCGGCCGAGGGCGCCTACTCACATCCCGCCAGCAACGTGCTGTTCAACGACGCATATCTCAAGGCGGACGAGCGCGGGTGCAACGCGTGCCACGATGACCTGGGTGCCCTGCTCAACAGCGGAGGCTATGGGCACACCGACCTGACGAACGGCATGGGCATCGACGTCACCGTTCAGATGTGCATCGACTGCCACACCGTCGGCGAGGGCTACCAGACCAGCTTCTACGACTTTGGCACGCTCATCCACGGCATTCACCAGGATGTCGCGGACGCCAACTGCATGAGCTGCCATAACGTCACGGAAGACGGCGAGGGCTTCACGCTGTGGGACGTCTCGAAGCACTCCCTCATGCGTGGCATCACGAACGTCTCTGAGCTCGACGGCGACTTTTCGTGGAACCAGACGGACGTCGTGCCTGCTGAGGACCTGTTCAACTACAGCTGGTACTACCGCGGCAGCGACTACCTGCGCAACGAGCGCCAGGCCAATGGCGACGAGCGCGACACGTCCATCTACGACACCTGGACGATCACGATGTCGGGCGAGGTAAACAAAGAGGTCACGTACACGCTGGCCGACCTGATCGCCAACGCGCCGTCCGTGACGAAGGCCGTGACGATGCACTGCACGCTCAACCCGACAAACGGCCCCTACATCGGCAACTGCGTCGTGACAGGCATCCCGCTGTCGTGGCTTATCGAGCAGGCTGGCGGCCTTACTGATGCGGCCTACGGCATGTACGCCTCATCTTCCGACGGCAACGCCAACTCCATGCTTGTCGAAAACCTCGAGGGCAAGGACGCGCTGCTCGTCTACGAGATAGATGGGGAGCCGCTCGAGTGGGACGAGGGCTTCCCCTGCATGCTGTGGGTGGGTGGCACCGGCGCCCCCATCAATGCAAAGGAGCTCTCCGACATCACCTTCGTCGACGATTCGGATGAGGGCGTGTGGGAGTACCTCGGCTGGACGACCGAGGACGGCGAGGGCTACTACAACAAGCCCAACGTCGGCCTCTGGGGAACGCCCGAGGGTCTGTGCGTGCAGGCGGGCGAGCCCTACACGTTCAAGGGCTATGCCTCGGCGTGGGATCAGCCCATCACGGCCCTCGAGTTCTCGATGGACGGCGGTGAGACGTGGTCGTCGTGGGACACGGTCGACGCGAGCGTCAGCCAGTGGGTGAGCTGGCAGTACACGTGGACGCCGCCTGAGGGCGTCGACACGGCCTACGTGCTGCAGGTTCGCGCTCGCACGGCCGATGGCGCCGTGACGCCGGAGCCCGTCGAGGTTATGGTGAACGCCAAGAGCGACCTTGACGCGTTTGCCCAGCAGGTGCGCGACGCCGAGGGCACGGTTGACGGGCTGGCCGACAACCAAGCTGTCATCCCCGGCAACATCGGCACGAACGAGGGCGGCCCGCTCGAGATCCTCGATGATCCCCAGGGCTATGCGGCAAACCTGAGTGACGGTACATCGACGCCGAACTTTGCACTGTGGACTGGCGCGGCCGACGCTACAACGGGCGGCACGGGCGATGGGTCCGCTGCGGGAGACGCGGCTAAGACGGAGGGGGAGTGATCGCGATGACGCAGGTAAAGGAGGGTATCGTGCGCGAGTCTGCACTTCAGGCGGCGCGTAAGATGTCGACGTTGGGTGTCATCGGCGGTGCGGGGCTTGTGAGCGCCGCGGCCGGTCTGGCTCTCGCTCAGCCTGCGCAGGCGCTTGCGGCTGGTGTGGATACTCTGGTCGATCAGCCCGCCACGGTCGTCGTCTCGTCGCACGAGGCCACCAGCCTCACGGGCGAGCGCGTTGAGTCGCCACAGGTCATCGGGTCGTTCTCGTTTAGCCAGGGCGTCGTCACCCCGACAAGCGATATCGCAACATCGCTGGGCAAGGGCGTCGACACCGTGCTGTGCTCCGGCGGGGAGGCCTCGGCAACCTCTGCGGAAACCCCAGCTGCCGATGCGGCCGACTGGCAGATCACGGTGGACGGCGACGGCGTGAACACCGCGTTTACCGCGACGGTTGGCGAGCTTGCCAAGGACGGCGCACAGACACAGGTTCTCGGCTGCACGTGCGCGGGCAACCCCGCCGACGGCCGCGCGACGGCGAACGCGCAGTGCACGGGCATCTCCATCGCGTCCATTCTCGACCTCGCGGGCCTGCAGGAGGAGGCAAACGCCATCACGTTCGTCTCGTCGGACGGCTATGAGGTGAGTCTTCCTCTCTCGTACGTGCGCCAGCGTGCCAGCATGATCGTCTACCAGGTGAACGGCGAGCCGCTCGAGAACAGCATGGGCGGCACGAACCAGCTGTGGCTCGGGTCGACGTCTGCGCGCTACTTCACGCGCGACGTGGTCGAGATCCGCGTGAGCTGCGAAGACGAGGCGAACATCCCGCCGATCCCCGGGACGCCGGAAGCCGGCGACTCGCGTACGAACCTGCCGAATGTCGGCGTGCTGAACGGGCAGTCGCTCTAGTGTGAGAGGCGGCCCGTCTCCCTCCAGCAGCTCATGGCGTCGTGCTGGGAGACGGGCCGCCAGCCTGACTGCCCCTTGAAGCGGACGGGCAGGCACATGCGATAGAACATCTCGCGCCCCTCGAACAGAAACGCCGGCCCGTCGGCAATGACCTCGCCGATGTAGTCCCCGGCGGGTTCCATGCCCCGGCGGTCGCACTCGTCAAACATCTTGAGGAGATCGACGTTTTCTCGCTCGCGCCCGTCGTCCGTGAAGATGCCGTCGTTGTATTTGACGAGGTAGCAGCCGGCGGGGATGCTTCTCGACCGAGCGTAAATGTCTTCGCCGAAGGCAGGCGTGACGAACACGAATGCCCTGCTGTATCGAATGCGGCGTGCGGCGAGGTCGCTTTGGGATATGACGCAGCCCACGTTTCGAAACAGCGAGACGGGCCATCCCTGATCGCAGATCTGCTGGCGCACGTGCCGCAGGTCGAGCTCCCACTTCTGGATGGCATCGATGCCCCTGTTCTCGGGAGAGGCCTCGCTGCATGCGAGCTCGAACTCGAGAATGTGGCGTTCGGGAATGGCCTCGAGAGAGATGGCGCCAAACGGGGGCTTGTTGAGATAGGTCTCGCATGAGCGCAGGATGTCCCCGCTTACCTGGTGCGCCATCTTGAGCTCACCCATGCGATCCTCTATTTGCTCGGCGTGCTCCCTCACCTGGTCGCGCAAAGAGACGACGTCCCTGTCCGCCAGCGTTTTTGCTATCTGGTTGAGGGAGAATCCCAGGATGCTGAGCTGCTGGATCATGTCGAGCGTAGCGCACTGGGCCAGGGTGTAATAGCGGTAGCCCGTCTGCGGGTCCGTCTTGGCCGGCTCGAGGATACCCTTGCTCTGGTAGAGCCGCAGCGCCTTCTCGCTCACGCGGTTGAGCTGCGCCATCTGGCCGATGGTGTACAGCCGCGTGCCATCCTCGTCCACGAGCTCCCTCATCGCGATCTCCCCCTTGCGTCTCGCGCCACCCTGGCATCTGGCATACATCTTATCCGCCCGATGCCCCTTGAGCTTGTCTCTGGGGCAAGGTTTACCGTCTCAAAGAGATTTGGCTTTGTGGGATTCGTGGGGGATGCGGGGGACGAGATGACGCAGACAAACGTGGTAAGCACGGTGCACCTGAGGGTGCCGGACGGTTCGATGTCTCCCTGGCTGCACGAGGTTCTTGCCTACATGGCACAACATTGCGCCGACGCGACGCTGACGGGCGTTGCTCGCGCGTTTGGATGCCACCCCAACACGATCTCGACGACCATACGTCACAAGCTGCGCACGACCTTCGCCGACCTGCTGCTCGAGATGCGCATGCAGCGGGCGGCGTCGCTGCTCTCTCACGGCATCCCCTCACGCAGCGTTGCCGAGTGCTGCGGCTACAGTGACCTTGCTTCTTTTGGGCATGCGTTTCGCCGCCGCTTCGGCGTGACGCCAAGCCAATGGGCTGGCGCAGAGCGGGATCTATGCGAAATGGACCTGGCTGTTTCTGCAGGTAGATAGCGTCTACGTAAATCTTTATGAGGAACATCGGCCGCAATGTCGATGGGTTATGCCTGCTAAGTTGTCGGAAGGGTATTGCGGATGACCCTGGGGCATGGAGTATCGTGAGGAATACAGAGCTGGGGTGAATGGTCCGCGGGCGCCGTGGGGAGGGAAATGCCGTGTCGAGAGGGATGTCCGCCGTTGTTGATGCGCCGTCGACGCATCTGACTGTTGTCGAGGGGGCGACGGCTCCTGACGTGCTGTATGCGCGCTTCGGACTGAGGCCGGCATTTACGAGCGCGGCCGGGGCTCCGGTGTGGCGCTCTCGCTCGCCCCACATGGCCGACGCTCGGGATGTGGAGTTCCTCGAGACGCTGGGGCTCACCGAGGTGTGGGATCTCCGCTCGCCCGTCGAGCGCGAGTCTGCGGGCGGCTTTCCGCTTGCTGGTTTGGGCGCGGACCTGCACGAAGCTGCCGAGCACCTGTATCCGCCGGCGCACCATGGCCCCATGACGACCAAGGACGTGCCTGGCGTGCCCGGTGCGGCCGGCGACGTGCTTGCCGGACAGCTCAAGCACGAGAGGCAGGGCAGGCGACAGCCGGGCGAGCGCATGCGCGAGGTCTACCAGGGGCTCGGCGAGCATGCTGAGGTGCTGGCGCCTACGATTCGCGCGCTGGTGGGCGCCACGGGGCCCGCGCTGGTGTACTGCACGTCGGGCAAGGATCGCACCGGGGTCGTGTGCTACTGTGCGCAGCGAGCGCTCGGTGCGAGTCACGACGAGGCGCTGGCGTCCTATCTGGCGACGAACAAGGCAAACGCGCGGGTGAACTCCGACGACTTGCTGGCGCTGGGGGAGCGCGGCGTGCCACCGTGGCGCTTGGAGGTGGCGCTGTCGCTGTTCCTTGCCAAGGAGGAGTACCTCGAGGTGTTCCTGGACGTCGTGTGCGCGGCGTATGGTTCCCTGGAGGCGTATCTCGAGCGCTGCCTACGGGGTTAAGGGCGGTAAGTTAGACGAGGGGCTATGATGTGCCCCGAATGTGGATTTATGGAAGCCACGGGTGCCAGACGAGGAAGTCCGCCTGCGTGCCGGGATTTGACTTGCTACAATGGGGGCAGAGCGACGGCCCGAGGGCGGCCCCTTTCTTACATGGTGCGGGGTCTTCGGGTTAGCCGTTCCTTGGTCCAGAGCCCCGTTGCAGCGGGGCTCTTATTTTTTGCGATCCCGCCGAACAATCTCGTAGTGATCAAAGAACTCAATCACTACCAACGCGACTGATGCGAGGGAGCCGACCAGTACGGCTATCTGATCAACGGACATAGGCCACCTCCTTTCCAGGAGCGGCCAACCCGCCCGCGCAGCCGTCGCTCTGCCCTTGTTTCAAAGGTACGCTCCAACGTGTGGGAACGGGAAGTTAACACTCCACAGTTGTGGCCAAAGAGCCGAAGTTCTCCACGAGCAGGGCTGGTATCATCGAGGCCTGCAACGGGAGAGAGGGCGGCGGAGTATGGGTGATCAACCAAGCGTAATCAACGGCGGGAGAGTCCCTGCGGAACGGCGATTGCTTGCTGGCAACGAGGCCATTGCGCTGGCGGCCATTGTCTCTGGCGTCAACGTGGCATGCGGCTATCCCGGCACGCCGTCGACGGAGATCGTCGAGACAATCGCGCGGCACAATCCCGCCAATGCCATCCACGTCGAGTGGTCTACGAACGAAAAGGCTGCCCTCGAGCTTGCCGCGGGCGCCAGCTACTCCGGTGCGCGCGTCATCATGACGTGCAAGCAGGTGGGCATGAACGTCGCGAGCGATCCGCTCATGAGCTTGGCATACGTTGGCTGTGTCGGGGGTCTCGTCATCGTCGTGGCCGACGACCCTGGCCCCATCTCGAGCCAGACGGAGCAGGACAGCCGCCAGTTCGCGCAGTTTGCGCACGTGCCGGTGCTCGATCCTGCCTCACCCGAGGAAGCCTATGCGATGGTCGGAGCGGCCTTCGAGCTCTCCGAGGCACACGGCTGCCCCGTTATCCTGCGCCCCACGACGCGCGTCGACCATGGCTGTGCCTCGCTTGAGGTTCCCACAGAGAAGGCGCTTGCGAGCATTCCGCGCCACCCCATCGCCGGCTTTAAGAAGGACCCGCGCTTCGTTATCTTCCCGCCGCTTGCACGCCGTGGACACGAGCGTATGGCGGCTGATCTGCCGCGCATTGCGGAGGAGTTCGACGCGAGTCCCTTCAATGTGCTCGAAGACCATGCGACACCCGATTGCGAGCTCTACCTCGGCATTGCGTGCGGTGGGGATTCCCGTGGCTACGTGCGCGAGGCGCTGGCCCGACTTGAGGCCCTCGCCTCTCGATACGACGGAGATTGCCAGGGCGTCGTAGCAGAAGGGGCCCTTCCGTCGTATCGACTGCTGGAGGTGGGCACGCCGTTTCCGTTCCCTGAGGGCCTGGGGCGTCGCTTCTTGGACGGCTTGGCTGACGTGCTCGTGGTCGAAGAGCTTGAGCCCGTCATCGAGCGCAACTTGCTGCAGCTCACAGGCCCCGTTGCCGCTGACGCTCCCATTCTGAGCTGTCCGGTGAGCATTCATGGTCGCCTGGACGGAACGACTCCCGCGGCTGGCGAGTACGGCGTCGATCGCGTGCTGCCGATCCTGGCTGACTTCCTGGGCGTGAGCGCACTGCTCGAGCCCAACGATGCTGAGGTCTTCGCCGAATCTCCCGCCGAGCTTCTGCCCCCGCGCCCGCCCGTGCTGTGCGCGGGCTGCCCGCATCGCGCGTCGTTCCTCGCGGTCAAGGCGGCCGTCGGGCGTCGAAACGCCGTCTATGCGGGTGACATTGGCTGCTATACGCTTGGATGCAACCATCCGCTTGATGCCACGGACACATGCCTGTGCATGGGTGGCGGCGTTACGGTGGCGCAGGGTCTGGCCACGGCGGCTCATCTTGCCGGCGATGACGAGACGCTGCACGTTGGCTTTGTCGGTGACTCCACGTTCTTTGCCAGCGCGATGACGGGCATCGCCAACGCCGTCTATAACCAGCACCGCCTCTGCCTCGTTGTGCTCGACAACGCGACGACGGCCATGACCGGTTCGCAGCCACATCCGGGCACCGGGGTCACGCTTATGGGCACGCGCTCCGAGCCCATCTCCATCCCCGAGGTGTGCCGCGCGTTGGGATGCGAGGTCGTCGAGGTTGCCGACCCGCTCGATTTCGAGGCAGCGCGCGCGGCGGCCGAGCGTGCCCTGGACTGCGAGCATGTGTCGGTTGTCGTGTACGAAAGCCCCTGCGTGCAGCTGTTCCGGCCCCTGCCTGCGGTGAGCGTACGCGCCGGCGCGTGCACGGGCTGCGGCGCCTGCGTCCGCAAGACGGGTTGCCCCGCGCTGTCGATGGGTGCCCCGGTGGCAGGAGAGCGGCGTGGCAAGGCACACGTTGACGCCTCGCTGTGCAACGGGTGTGACCTGTGCGTACGCTTGTGCGCGTTCGGCGCGTTGGAGACGCCGCGGGCTGGCCTGACACCCGAGCAGCGGGATCAGCTGAGAAGGGAGGCCGGCCGTGGCTAAGTTCAGCTGCCTGGTCGTGGGCGTGGGCGGCCAGGGCGTCGTTCTGGCAAGCCGGCTGATCGCCGACGCTTGCATGGCGCGCGGCGAGTTCGTGCGCACAGCCGAGACGATCGGCATGGCGCAACGTGGCGGGAGCGTCGCGAGTCACGTGCGCGTGGCGACGGACGCGGCTGATCTGCCGTCGAGCCTCATCCCTTCGCACGGGGCCGACCTTGTCCTGGCGTTTGAGCCCGGGGAGGCGGTGCGCGCGGCGGATTTCCTTACCCCGGGCGCGTCGGTCGTCTGTGCGGCGAGCCCCGTTGTCCCGAGCGTTGCAGCAACGTCGGGCTATGACGGGTCGGCCCAGTTGGCGTGGCTTGCGGACAACGTTGCGCCGGAGCGCCTTGCCCAGGTGGATCCCGCCGTGCTTGTGGCGGAGAGGCTCTCTCCGCGGTGCCTTAACGTGCTGCTGCTCGGGGCCGCCGTGGGTCTTGGCGCGCTGCCGTTCGGCGTTGACGAGCTCGCCGACGCCCTGCGCCGCCGCATGAAGCCGGCTCTTGTCGAGATGAACCTGCGCGCTCTCCAGCTGGGGCGAGACGGCGTCAGGGTCTAGGCTTCGATGCCGGTATCTCGGCTAACGGGAGCTTGCTGCCAGCTGTTCTTCGACCTGCGTGCGAGTCGGCATCGCGGGCATGCCGCCGCGACCCCGTACGCAACACGCGGCTGCGGCGCAGGCGAAGTTTGCACAGGCCGTCAGGTCGTCGGCGCCCAGCGCGTCAATGTCCGCTGCCGTGTGCACGCCACGATCGTGGAGTAGCCAGGCGAGCACGGCGCCCCAGAAGGCGTCCCCCGCTCCCGTGGTGTCCACGCTTCGCGAGGGACAAGCCGGGACGCTGACCTGTGCCGCATGCGTGGCGAGGTAGGCGCCCTCGCCTCCTCGTGTGATGGCGACGAGCCTGACGCCGCGGGCCAGCGCCATGTTAGCCGCCTCGCTCGCGTCTGCAGTTCCGAAGACGAGGTGCGCTTCGTCGTGGTTGAGCTTGAGCAGGTCTGCCGAGCCGAGCGGCCCGGTCATCTCCTCGATAGCCGTCTGGGCGTCGGGCCACAGCGCGGGTCGATAGTTGGGATCGTAGCTGATGAGCGCCCCGGCGTCGGCGGCCTCCCGAACGGCGAACATCGTGGCGGAGCGCGCGGGGTCGTTGGTGAGCGAGATGGATCCCACGTGCAGCACTCGGCAGGTGTCGAGCGCCTCAAGACTCACCTCGTCGGGGTGCAGCAGCGTGTCGGCGCCGGGCTTGCGAGCAAACGTGAACGAGCGCTCGCCGGTGTTCGGGTCAACCTCGACGAACGCGAGCGTCGTGCAGGCTTCGCAGTCCTGCAGCAGGCCGTTCGTGTTTACCCCCTCTGCTTCGAGGGTTGCGCGCAGGAAGTCCCCAAGGCCGTCGGCTCCCACCTTACCCACGAACTGGGTGCTTAGCCCTAGGCGCGCTGCCGCAACGAGCACGTTTGCGGGTGCACCGCCAGGGTTGCGCTCGAACAACGCCTGGCCGGTCGGGGAAGTGCCAGCCTGCGTGAAGTCGATAAGCAGCTCGCCGAGAGCGACGAGGTCCGTTGTCTTGGGTGCGCCTGCACCGAGATCGGACGCGATAGGGGCGCTCTCGTCAGGCAGGGGCGTTGCGATGTCCATGGGTTCTCCAATGCCGCGGTGCGGGGCAGGCGCCGGTGCGGCCTGTGTGCGATACGCTACCACCGAACAGTGCACTTTAGGTAGAGGACGCCCCAAATCTCGGGTCTGTTGTCGGGTCTGCAGCGTGCACTTGTGACCAAAAGCGGCCCCTGTCGTCCTATCTTTTCTATTACCCGGCACGCTTTTCTTCGGGGCCTTGCGCTCATAGGTTTCTTCGTTTCCGCAGCTCATATGCTCAGTAAATACGTATGATTGCCGCTTATCCCCCTCAAGCCCAAACTTTTTTCAGCGCATGAGCCACGACGAGAGGGAGGAAAGTGATGCGGAAGACGACGATCGTGAGGCGTACGCTGGGAGGTGCGTTTGCCCTGGCGCTTGCTTGCTGTGCGGTTGTGCCCGCGCTCGCAGACGAGGGCGCGGCGGGCTCGGCTGCCGACACGGCGGCGGCGTCGCAGCAGGGTTGGTCCGACGAGGCCAAGGAGCTCGCGGCCGAGGACACCCGCATGGGCAACACCATCGGCTACAACGGTGGCGTTGACTACTGGGGCGAGTACCAGAACTACATCGACAACGTGCAGTACGCCGACCGTGACGCAGCCAACGCCGAGGTCGAGGCTCCCAAGCGCTACGTCGACTACTACGGCAACATCTACCAGCCTGTCCCGAGCGACCCGTCCGGCTGGAACAACACGTACCTTAACGCCGACAACCGCGGCTGCATGAGCTGCCACAAGTCCATGGACGACATCATGATCAACATGGACACGCGCCACGACGTCTACGTCGAGGGCTATCCGGCGACGGTCACGATTGCCAACTGCATCGGCTGCCACAACCCGAACCCGATGCCGGGCAAGAACCCGATGTACGTGACGATGCACGGCCTTCACAACGGCAACGCCGCGTTCCAGGCCCTGGGCGGCTCGTGCGAGTCGTGCCACTTCATCAACTCCGAGGGCGAATTCGAGATGTGGGATCTCGCCAAGTACGATCAGTACCAGGGCCTGATCGACGTGGCGGCCGAGGACGCGAACCTCGACGTCACCTACGACCAGGACACGATCTCCGAGAACGACGAGCAGTTCTTCAAGTCGTTGTGGGAGGAGCCGTCGAGCTGGCGTGCAGACTCTGACCCGGCCGTGGCCGACGAGTGGATTGTCACCATCGGCGGCGACGTCGAGAACCCCATCGAGATGAGCGTCTCCGAGCTCAAGGAGAAGTTCGGCACCAAGACGTACACGATGGTGCAGCAATGCATCGAGAACGGCACCGGCAACCCCTGGATCTTCCAGGCGGAGTTCACGGGCATCCCGATGAAGGACATCATCGACTACGTGAAGCCGGCCGACAACGTCAACAAGTTCAAGTACAGCTCCGAGGACGGCTACAGCCTTATGCCCATCTCGCTGGCCGACGTCGAGCAGGACGAGTGCCTGCTCGTGACGGAGATCAACGGCGAGACGCTGCCGGCGACGCAGGGCTGGCCGCTGACGCTGGCCGTGCCGCGCGGCTCGGCTGCGAGCTACGTCAAGGCGCTGCAGGGCTTCGACTTCATCTATGACGAGGCGACGGCCAAGGCGGCCGAAGAGGCCTCTGGCGAGGAGGCCGAGGAGGAGGCCGGCATCCCGAACGCCGGCGTGCTGAACTACCCCGACGGCAAGGTGTTCGAGAACGGCGAGACCGTGCACCTCGAGGGCTTCGCTGACGCGTTCGGCGACCCGATCAGCAAGATTCAGTACTCGCTGGACGGTGGCGAGAGCTGGACGGAGCTCGACACGCCCGACAGCGACCCGATGAAGTGGGTCTACTGGCGCCTCGACTTCACGCCCCCGCAGGCCGGTAGCTACTTGCTGAAGGTTCGCGCGTACTGCCAAGGCGAGAGCGGCACCGAGTACGAGCCCGTGCGCGACACGAACTTCCTGTTCACGGTCGACGAGTAAGCGAGGAGGAGACACCCATGAAGAACTACACGAAGACCCTGCTCGCGAGTGGCATCGGCGCCTCGATGGCGCTCAGCGGCGCCGCGATGGCCCTGGCCTCCGACGCGCCTGCCGCCCCGTCCGCCGACCAGCCCGCCGCCGTCGCAAGCTCCGAGAGCGCCGTGGCCGGCGCGGTGGCCGCCGACGCCTCCGAGGGGACGTTCTCCTTCGACCAGGCCACGATCACGCCCAACGAGGCCATCGCCTCCACGTTCCGCGGGGCTGTGGGGACCCTCTGCCAGGCCACCGAGGACTTCGCCCAGGTGAACCCGCTGGAGTGGCAGCTGACGGTGAGCGGCGAGGTGTCCGAGGGGTTCACCGCCAGCGTCGACGAGCTTGCCGGCGAGAGCGCCGTCAGCCAGGTCATGACCTGCACCTGCGGCGGCAACCCCGCCGACGGCCGGGCCATCATCACGGCCGACGTCAAGGGCATCCCG